>CAMCYV010000102.1 GCA_945885645.1 Bifidobacterium breve
CCCAAGGGTGTTTTGCTCTACGGACCACCGGGAACAGGTAAAACACTTCTGGCTCGCGCAGTTGCGGGAGAAGCAGGTGTTCCTTTCTATTCGATTTCCGGTTCTGACTTCGTCGAGATGTTTGTTGGTGTCGGTGCAAGTCGTGTGCGTGATCTTTTTGAACAAGCAAAAGCCAATGCTCCTGCAATTATTTTCATGGACGAAATTGATGCAGTTGGTAGGCATCGTGGCGCGGGAATGGGTGGCGGCCACGACGAGCGCGAACAAACACTGAACCAGATGTTGGTTGAAATGGATGGCTTCGACGTTTCCGGCGGAGTAATCATGATCGCTGCGACCAACCGCCCCGACATCTTGGATCCGGCGCTACTGCGACCCGGTCGCTTCGATCGACAAATTGCCGTCGAACGACCCGATCTCAAAGGTCGATTTGAAATTCTCAAGGTGCATGCAAAGGGTAAACCCTTCTGCGATGACGTAGAAATGATGAACGTTGCGCGAAGAACTCCTGGGTTCACTGGCGCTGATTTGGCCAACGTACTCAATGAAGCCGCACTGTTAACCGCACGTGAAGGCGCATCTGAGATCACCAATGTGATCATGGATGAAGCAATTGATCGGGTTATGGCAGGTCCACAAAAGCGCACTCGGGCAATGGACCATGAGGAGCGATTAATCACCGCCTACCATGAAGCGGGGCACGCACTTGTCGCTGCAGCACTTCCCGGTAATGACCCGGTACATAAAATCACGATCATGCCGCGAGGGCGTGCACTCGGGTACACCATGGTGTTACCCGATCAAGAGAAATACTCCACGACCAGAAGCCAGATGCTCAACCAGTTGGCTTACATGCTGGGTGGCCGCGCAGCCGAGGAATTGATTTTTCATGATCCAACAACCGGAGCCTCTAATGACATTGAGAAAGCAACGGCAGTCGCGCGCGCAATGGTGATGCAGTACGGCATGACTGAGCGTGTGGGAGCCATTAAGTACGGTCAAGAGCAGGGTGAAGTTTTTATGGGCCGCGATATGGGCCACACTCGGGACTTCTCCGAGGAAGTTGCCGCTGCGATCGACGAAGAAGTTCGGGCTTTCATCGAAACTGCGCATCAAGAGGCTTACGACCTACTTGTCGCAAACCGAGAAGCACTTGACGCAATTGTCGTTGCACTGATGGAGCGAGAGACACTCCAAAAAGAGGAGATCGCAGAGATTTTCGCCGAATTGAATTTACGCGAACCTCGAGGTGCGTGGACAGGCTCGGCGCGCAGGTCGCCAGACATTAGTGGACCGGTGGAAGTCCCCGCACTTGATGCTGCCAAATCCGACGTATAGTTTGAATGCATCATGAATGACATTAACCCGATCAGTATTACGAGTCCAGGGCCTAAGGCACCCTACGATTATGCGGGTGTTGAGAAGGCAACTCGTGATCTGTTAATCGCAATCGGAGAAGACCCTGATCGAGCTGGACTTATTGATACTCCGGCCCGGGTTGCTCGAGGATATGCTGAAATATTTGGCGGACTGCATAAAAACCCTGAAGAAGTTCTCACCACAACATTTGATCTCGGCCATGACGAACTCGTGATCGTGAAAGATATTAACTTCAACAGCATGTGCGAACACCATCTGCTGCCGTTTTATGGCCATGCCCATATCGGTTACATCCCAAATGAAGACGGTCGTATTACCGGGCTTTCGAAACTAGCGCGGGTAACTGATGTTTTTGCCCAGCGACCACAGGTTCAGGAACGACTCACAGGCCAGATAGCCGATTCGGTAATGAGAATTTTGCAACCACGGGGTGCAATCGTAATTCTGGAAGCGGAGCATATGTGTATGTCACTGCGCGGAGTCCGTAAGCCGGGTGCGGTCACGACCACAAGCGTTGTGCGTGGGGTATTGCGTGATGCGGTAACCCGCTCCGAGGCCATGACGTTAATCACTGGACTCTAACTCCCGTGTTCACTCACGCCCCGGTGATCATGGGGATCTTGAACGTGACTCCAGACTCATTTTCCGACGGTGGTCAATTTGATTCAGTGAAGTCAGCAGTTGATGCCGCTACTTCAATGGTTGCTAATGGCGCCAACATTATTGATATCGGGGGAGAGTCCACTCGTCCTGGCGCCGAGAGAATCTCACTCGAGACTGAATTAGAACGTGTAATTCCTGTTGTTGAACAATTATCTGCTCAGGGGACTTATGTAAGTATTGACACTATGCGTTCGGAGGTCGCCGCAGCTGCGATTTCCGCCGGCGCTCGAATGGTAAACGATGTAAGTGGAGGTCTCTCCGATCCTGACATGTTTAACGTTGTGGCAAGTCTTGGTGTACCAATTGTGGTAATGCATTGGCGCGGACCGAGCAAGACGATGCAAGAAAATATCCACTATAAATATGCACTCGTTGAAGTGTGTTCGGAATTGCAGGACCGAACAAAAGCGGCACTGAACGCAGGAATTCATCGTGGCAACATCATTCTTGATCCTGGGATTGGTTTTGGAAAAGAAGCTGAGCACAACTGGGAACTGCTCCAGAACATTGATGCCTTATTGGCGATTGGCTACCCAGTGCTCATTGGCGTCTCCCGAAAAAGATTCCTTGGCGCTTTGCTCGCAGACACTGAAGGATCACCACGAGACGTGGGTTCTCGTGACGTTGCTTCTGCAGCTGTATCCGCCCATCTACTACAACGTGGCGCTTGGGGTGTTCGAGTCCATGATGTTCAGGCAACCAGTGATGCGTATAAAGCCCTGTGCGCGATCAACCCTGACCCGGCAGTTGACTCAATTGAATTGTTAGGACTGCGTGAATTCGGTCACCATGGCGTACTGGAGCACGAACGGATCAACGGCCAGTATTTCAGCGTCGATGCAACTTTGGGGCTTTCAATTTCACATGCCGCACACACCGATGACCTTGCTGACACCGTGAATTACGCGGAAGTAGCAGATTCAATCCGCGCGCGAATTGCCGGAGAGCCTGTGGACCTGATTGAAAAACTCGCCGAACTGATTGCCACCGATTGCTTGGCGTTCCCGCAGGTAGTCTTCGCCAAGATCCGGGTTCATAAGCCCGATGCACCAATTGAGGGCGAGTTTGGCGACGTGATCGTCACTCGAGCAAAATTCATCGGATCATGACAAATACCGTTCTCGTTGCTTTCGGTGCAAATCTGGGTAATCCCGTTGAGACGGTGCGGCTCGCGTATCGGGAACTCTCAGAGGTGCTGACCACCGTCGCAAGTTCGCAGTTGTATCGAAGTAAGCCGGTTGGTGGGGTTGAACAGGACGACTTCATCAACGCGGTTGCACTTTTTGACACTGAACTCTCAGGTCTTGACATTCTTGCCAAACTTCACGAAATAGAAGATGCCCATTCCCGGACCCGAGAAGTTCGCTGGGGCCCAAGGACATTGGACCTCGACGTTATTGCCCTATGGGAGAATGGCGATCCCGTCATGAGTTCAGACCCGATCCTGACACTCCCGCACCCTCGGGCGTGGGAACGCGTATTTGTCACCGCTCCGTGGACCGCTTTGAAGTTAAATAGACAGTTCAGTGAACTTCCCGGGGCCGGACCCGTTGACAAATTGGAGTCATCAATGCAGGCAATTGAACGTCTTGAGATTGGGCTTGAGGGCTAATGCACACTACGAAGGTCTCACGGCTTGTTGTCATCGCATTGATCGTGATGGCAATTGGATTTGCACTCGCCCAGATTGTTATGGGTCAAAGTTCACGCTCACTCCCCGTACCGGCCATGGCTGCCGGTGCGTTGTGGATTTTGGGCGGCGGATTTGGTATTTGGACCTACTTGGCAAGACCGCGCCTCAAACGAGAACCAGGAATTAAGCCATTTCCACCTCTTGCTGCGGCTCGGATTGCGGTACTAGCGCTGGCGGGGAGCAGAACCGGTGCGGCCATTGCCGGTTTCTACGCGGGGGTCGCGTTTGCCTCCATGGGCAATATTGACACCCCGGCCGGTTGGAGCGCGACCATTAATGGCTTCCTAGCCGCATTGGGGGCAACCCTGCTTGTTATTTCTTCACTGTGGCTGGAGAGCCTGTGTGTTGCGAGAGACCAGGGCACAACCCCTGATAAGTGATCAAAGTACTGTGATCCCATGAGTGAAATCCAGCTTGAAGACCTCCCCTTTGACGAACTCCGGCACCAAGCTTTCCACTTGGCGGAAAAGAAGTTAGATATCGGTTTCTTTACTGATGTGTTCTCGCACATGCCGGGCATGATTGCGATTGAGGGCGAGGGCGGCGACCTTGGATCAATTGGCGGGACATTTATTGAAACCGTACGGGCCACTAAGCAAATGTTTGGTCACGGTGAAATAGATCCCGACATGGAAACACTGCTTCGCGCTCGATTCGCCACCTATATTCGGGCTAACGATCCAAGTCACCAATGACAAGAAACATGCTGCTGATAGCAGAAGCTAATTGATCAACACGATGTCCCACCAACGTGGGAACTAGCGCTTGAAAATTACTAAATGAAGCAGACCGCAATTTCAATCGCCATGGAGTCTTATCCCCGGCGCTCACTAAATACCAACCGTTAATACCTGTTGGTCCGTCAACCCAACTGTAGGAATTTCCCTCGGGTGCGCGCACTACTTTGGGGAGAGCAACGTTGACATCTGATCCGTTTGTGATCTCGAGGTGTGGCAATATTTCATTGATCACATCAATGCTCAATGTCACTTGATCAATCAGTGCCAAAAAACGAGAGTATGCATCGCCATCTCGGTACACCGCCGGTTTATTGAGACCTAATTCTTTGTACTTCAGGTAATCGGTGTCAAAGCGAAGATCGTTGTCTAATCCGCTGGCCCAGCCCACTGGTCCGCTAGTCCCAAATGAAATCGAATCAGCATTGGAGAGAACCGCCAATCCGCGCAGTTCGCTCTGATTGAGACTTTCGCGCAGACTGGGGATAATCTTTTGCAATTCACCAAGGATCCTTTGAGTTTGTATGTTTGTGTCTGCTGGGATGTCGTGGGCTACTCCGCCGATGCGCGCATACATTGGGTGCACTCGGTTGCCCGTTACGAACTCGAATAGGTCAGCGATCTGGTTGCGGACCCGCTGAGTCTGCGGTGTTGGCAGGAATGCAATGAGCGCTGAGATGCGGGTGAATTCAGCCAGCAGCATTCGGATCCACGTGGCCCGTTCAGGCGGGTGGATTCCCATTGCGGATTCAAGGGTCAAGGCAACGCCAAGCTCCGATGAAAAAGGTGCGTACCAGTCATGACGATTGGCCAGCATCATGATTTGCCGGTAGTCACGAACCTCGAAGAGCTTTTCGGCGCCGCGGTGCATGAAGCCAATGCGGGGTTCCACACTGGTAATCACCTCACCATCGAGGGTCAGGTGTAGTTGAAAACCTCCCTGTGAGCTGGG
>CAMCYV010000103.1 GCA_945885645.1 Bifidobacterium breve
AAGCGAATCAAATGCAATGAGTTGGTGTTCACCCGGTTGAATCTCCTGCATTTGGCCTTGTGAGAGTGCGAGCACAGCGTCGGTGTGTGGAGGCACGGGTTCAAATGCACGCAACTTTGTTGCATAGTGCTGAGGCAGTGCCACGTCAGTTGACAAATCGATGACGGTCCAAGGCCCAGCGGCGCATAAGGCGTAGCCGTCAAACTCGGCGACATCTTCATTGGGTTCATCAGAAAGTGCAACTATGGGCTCGCCCAGTAACGAACCGCTCGCTTCATCGAGTCGGGCCCGGACAAAAGGGAGTGGTCGCCCAGCCGCATAAGCCACCTGTCGCGCTAGGGACCAGCCGAGCAGACCATCAAGGCCCAGAGCCGAGTCGTTCACCTTCACGTCCTCCCAACTCGGCTCTAGGCTCTAGGTTCCAGGTCCAGGTCCAGGTCCAGGTCCAGGTCCAGGTCCAGGTCCAGGTCCAGGTCCTAGGTCACCCCAACGCTGGAATGACTACACCGTACTGTCCGCAAGCTCGCGCCGTTCCACCATTTTAGGCATTTCCGTTGTGTCGTTATCCCCGTTACCGAGCGTAGTGGTTGTCGGCCGTGGCCGAGGTGCACGTCGAGCCGGTTGCACGAATCCGCGAGCAAGCAGAAGGAAGACCAGGATGACCGACACGGCGATCACAAGTGCAATTGACCATTCCGTCATTGCATCCGTTCCGGCGAGAACGTAATGGGCCGTAGCCAGTGGCCAGGCGAAGTACGCGATCAAGTGGGACTTTTTGAAGAACGAATTCCCCTTCTTACCCATTTTGGTTCGAATACGACCGATCAGGGATACGGGCAACATGCACCACAGCGCCAATGTTCCCAGAGCGACCGGGATGGGTTGCCATGAAGCTAATCCGGGAACCAAAATTTCAGGCACGGAGAACTTCACCACGGGATCAATCAGTAATGCGCCCAAGTGCACTGCGAGGGCGGCTAAGGCGAGGGCGCCTAACCAGCGGTGCAGGTGTAGCAGGGTAACGGGAGTTGAGTTAGTGCCAAGAATTCGAGTTCGCAGGAACAGGCCCCAAAAAACAACCGCGGACAGAAGTGCCCAAGCCAAGACGCCACTGGCGCGGATGGTGAGCCATGTCCAAGCAATGTCTGCATTTAATAGGCTATTTATGTTGTTCATGCGAACGCAACCTCTCCACTTTCTCGAACCAGGTAGTACGAGATTTCCATCTTGTTCAAAAATGATTGAGCTTCGGTGAATCCGAGTACCATCGCTGCAGTTGCATACGCCTCAGAGATCCACCCGTGTTCGGCAACGACTGTGGCCTGCACGAGATCCGTTGCTGACACGTTTCCGCTTCGGGGATCGATCACGTGGTGTGTTCCGTTCCCCCACACGCGTCGAGCCGTTGTACTTGTTGCAACAGCCAGTGAATCTGCATCTGTGTTGACGGTTGCAATGATTTCATCGCGATCGAGTTCGTTGATTACACCAATGTTCCAACTGTCATTACCGCCTGTACCTGTTGTGCCCGGTGTTCCTGAAGTCACGACATCACCACCAATGTTTGCCAACACACCGATCGCTCCGGCGGCCCGAAATTCCCTACACAGGATGTCTCCGGCCAACCCTTTTCCTATTGCACCCGGATCCAAAGCAATTCCGGAATCCAATGCGAGGTAGTTTCCCCGCAGATGAATCCCTGTTGGCGAACCAACGGTGGGCAAAGAAGTTGCGGCGCTGTGACTGGCTGAAATCTTGTTGAAATCAACGCTGTAACCCAGTGCATCAATAACTCGAGCCATCGTTGGATTAAACAGCTCATTGGTCAGTGTTGCGGCATCAAGCATGGAAGTGACGAGCTCCCGGAAATCATCAGAGATCAGGAGTTCGCCCTTTCCCGCATATGCATTGTTGCGTGAGAGTTCGCTATCGGCTCGGAACCGGCTCCAGCTTTGCTCCAAAATCTCCATCCGTACCGGAACCAACGCAATGAGCTCGTCGATGATCACCGGATCACCCCACAGCGTCACTTCAACGGGAGACCCCATAGCTCGGAAAGCCACGGAAGCTACGTCAGCTACGTCAACATTTTTTGTGACGCTGTGCTTACGACTAAGGGCTAGGGCGGTGTTCATCCGGATCCTTGTGAGTTGCTCTGAAGTGCTGGTGGTTTCGCCGCAGCAGGAACTGGAGCGATCTTCGGTGTAGCACTCGCTCCTGGTGAATCAGCGGGCTTAGATGAAACAGTTACCGAACCATCTGCTTGAGCTGCAACAAGTTGCTGGGCAACCGTATTCAACTGATCCCGATATTCGCTTAAACGAACAGCCTCTTGGGTGAGGGCCTGCGCATAAGCCTGTAGTTGCTCAGCCGAGTAGCCCTCCAGGGAGGCGACTTCTACGCTGCTCGCATCGACGCTCGTTGTAGCTGATGCACTTTGAGCCGCAGCATCTTCCATGGTTCGAAAGCCGATGACTCCGACAATTCCAATGCCCGTGGCAACAGCCAGACCCGTTGAAATGATTTTCGTGTTGCGTTGCTTCACGTCTTTTGAATTAGTCATCTTCGTTCTCCCTTTCGTCTTCCTCGTACTCGCCTTCTTCCTCTTCGTTTTCTTCGTACTCGTCTTCTTCGTACTCGTCTTCTTCGTACTGCCTAACGGGGGCTTCTTTGACAATGGCCCATTCATAAACAGCTCCACTGGATTTATTCACGTAACCGGTAACGACCGATCCGTCGGTGCGCTTCACGGTGACGCTGAAAGCATCGATTCCGTTGTGGGTGAGAGAGTCAACTTTGGTGACCTTGCCGCCCGTTGCATCAACTACAGCCTTGATCGCGTATTCGCGATCTATCTGACCGACACTCGAGGAGGAAGTCACCACTTCATTGGATGTCACTGGTGCTGTTATCACTGGGATCTCGGGCAATGGGGACGGGTTAAATGCGAGATCCGGTGACATTGGGGAAGTGGCACTGGAAGCGGCAAGAGTGACGGTTTCGTTCTCTGACTCGCTGGTAATTGTTGCCTGCATCAAGGAGATTGCAGCAATTACGGTGGCACCCACTATTCCGGTGGCTGCGGCTACTGAGATGAGTGTGCTGTTTCTTTTCATGACTCAACCATGCCAAAGTGAACGTTAAGTCAAGGTTGTCCAAGGTTAAGTCTGGGTAAGGAAATCAAGTTCCGGGTTGGTCGTCTGGCACCATGGTCCTATGCATGTACTCGTGGTGGAAGATGACCCGGCGATTTCAGGACCCCTCGTCCAAGGTTTAGTACGAAATGGCTTCGAGGCAATATGCGTGGAATTCGGGGGTTTAGTCGTTGAAGCCCTTCCCGGCAAAGACATTGTGATCCTTGATCTGGGGCTGCCCGACATGGATGGCCTCGAAGTCTTGAAGGCGATCAGGAAAATATCTGATATCCCCGTCATTATTGCAACCGCCCGCGGTGATGAGATGGATCGAATTATTGGGCTGGAAATCGGTGCCGATGATTATGTGGTCAAACCATTCTCCGTGCGAGAACTTGCAGCGCGCGTCCGTGCAATTTCGCGCAGACGCGTTGTTGAAGCACCCAGTGAAATGGGTCAAGTAAGTCTTGATCGAAACCGAAGGTCGGTACACGTATTAGGTGAGTTGATTGACCTGACCGCAAAAGAGTTTGATTTGCTTGCCGTACTCCTCGAAGAACCAGGGCGTGTTGTGCCCCGCCAGGAGTTGTACTCGCGAGTGTGGGACCCCATTTGGATCGGCAGCGGAAAAACCCTCGATGTGCACGTTGCGGGATTGCGGAAAAAGCTCGGAAATGCTGACTTGATTGAAACTGTCCGAGGCGTTGGCTACCGCTATGTGGATCTGCCGTGACTCGACGATTAGTCATTGCAATGACAACACTCGTCGCTGTCATTGCTTTAGCGCTTGCCATTCCTTTAGGACTTGCAATCAGTAATTATGAACGGGAAAATTTCCTGAGTGCATTAGAGTTTGACACATTGACGACTGCTTCGGTCATGTCATCACAGCCCTATATTGATTGGCAGGCCACTGCTGACGCAACAGCTGATCGAACAGGTGCTCGCGTTGTTGTTGTCAATTCTGATCTGACTTTGATTGCAGACAGTGATTCAAGTGGTGTAGATCGGTCATTTGATCGCCCGGAGATTGAGGCAGCACTTGCCGGGGAATTAGCATCAGATGTTCGTCCTTCTGTCACATTGGGTGATGACTTGCGTTTCGTGGCTGCCCCAATTAATCAAAACTTTAAAGTCGTTGCAGTGGTGCGGCTTTCCTTAAGCGAAAGTGAGGTTGATTCGGAAGTCCTCATCGCGGAACTCTGGCTGATTGCTTTTGTTGCCAGTGTTGTTCTGGCTGCTGGCCTCGTGGCTTGGTTCCTCTCCCGTTCACTTGCCAGACCCGTTGATGCCTTGACCGATGTCATTGAACTCATGCCGCAGGACTTATCCATACGAGCAGATGAAAAGCATGGGGCAAAAGAGATCCGCCACGCAGCTACGGCTGTGAACGCGACCGCATCTCGCCTCGAAGGGCTGTTGAGTCGGACGCAGAGAGTTGCAGCAGATGCCTCTCACCATTTGCGCAGTCCGCTGACAGGTGTGCGGCTTCGACTCGAAGCGATCTCTGATGTGTCGACGGATCCTGAAGTTATATCTAATGCAGATGCTGCAATTGCCGAAGTTGATCGATTGGCACACCGTATTGATCAAATCTTGCTATTGACCCGGTCAGATTCGGGGATGCTCAACATGCGCGAAGAGTCGCTGAGCGAAATTGTGCTCGACCGTGTTGAAGCGGCCACTGTGATTGCACAAGAAAAAGGAATTGTGATTCGTGCAGAGGTAGAAGACTGCACCGTCACGGTGCCCGCGGGCACATGTTCCCGAATTATTGATGAGTTACTGGGTAACGCATTGAAATACGCAAATTCCGAGGCTGTCGTCACCCTCCAAAGAGCGGGATCCTTCTGTGAGCTGATGGTCGCGGATGACGGATCAGGACTACCCGAGACCGAGGATTTCACTCAAATATTTAATCGGTTTTACCGTGCGAGCAATTCTCACCCGGGTGGTAGCGGACTCGGACTGGCCCTCGTTCAAGAAAGTGCCCGCATGGCCGGAGGAGATGCCTGGGCGCAAGGAGCCCCGGAAGGTACCGGGCTTCAGATCTCGGTGCGGCTTCCGCTCAGTGTTTAATGGTTTAATGGTGAACTTGCTTAAGCGGGGAGGATTCGCCCCATACCGGTGTAGCTACGACCCCACCAAGATCCGGAGATCGGACTAACGCGAACGCTTTTGCCAGCATTGGGGGCATCGATCATTTTTCCGTTACCAATGTAAATACCAACGTGGTGTGCTCCGCCTTGGAAAAAGAAGACGAGGTC
>CAMCYV010000104.1 GCA_945885645.1 Bifidobacterium breve
GGCAATAATTGATACATCAGGCTTGTTGTCTCGAAAAAAACGCCCTACCCCCATCAACGTTCCGGTTGTTCCCAAGCCGGCAACAAAGTGAGTAATTGAAGGAAGGTCCGCCAATAACTCCGGACCGGTGTTTTCATAATGGGCGAGCGCATTAGCCGGATTGCCGTATTGGTAGAGCATGACCCAATCAGGGTTCTCGGCGGCTAAACCTTTAGCAACGCGCACCGCCTCATTGGAGCCACCCGCTGCCGGGGAATAGATGACCTTCGCACCCCAGATCGCCAATAACTGGGTGCGTTCAACGGAAGTGTTTTCAGGCATGACACACACGAGTTGGTAGCCCCGCTGCTTGGCAACCATCGCAAGCGATATTCCAGTGTTTCCCGAGGTAGGTTCCAACAGGGTTGCTCCCGGCGTGAGCACTCCACGGCGCTCAGCGTCAAGGACCATCGCCAGGGCCGCCCGATCTTTCACCGAACCGGTTGGGTTGCGATCTTCGAGTTTGGCCCAGAGACGAACGTCGGCCGACGGGGAGAGTCGAGGTAAGCCGACAAGTGGAGTGTGCCCAACGGAGTCAAGCAAGGAATCAAAGCGCATTGAAAACTATCCGCCGGCGACGGCAGGCAAGATCGTGATCGAGTCGTTTTCGCCGATAGCACTCTGCAGGCCCGAAAGAAAACGTACGTCCTCGTCGTTGACATAAATATTTATGAAACGGCGTAAGCCACTTTCATCAATAAGTCGCTCACCCATGCCGGGGTAATTGAGCTCGAGGTCATTGAGAACCTCTTGGAGGGTCGCACCCTGGGCACTCACTGACTTCGCACCCGATGTCAAGGGGCGAAGAATTGTGGGGATGCGGACTTCAATAGTCATGATCAGGCACTCTCATTCTGAGCGGACTCATTCTGGGCGGGATGAACGTGAAAACACAAGTATCTCACTCAAGGATTGAGATCTGTTCCTCGGTGACTTCGCCGTCAACGATTCGAAAGGATCGGAATTCAAATGGTCCCTCGACGGGGCCGGTCTCGCGGATCGAGACAAGGACGTAGTGGGCATCAGGTTCAGATGCCTGCGTGATGTCTGTTCGTGAGGGATACGCCTGGGTTGCGGGGTGAGAGTGGTAGATCACAACCGGTACTTCGTCCCGATCATCCATCTCTCGATAGAGGCGAAGAAGGTCCATCGAGTCGAACTCGTAGAGGGTTGGACACCTCACCGCGTTCACCATAGGAATCAACCGCTCCGGCCGATCCGATCCGATTGGTCCGGCAATTACTCCGCACGCTTCGTCGGGGTGATCAGCCCGTGCGTGAGCCACGATGGCGTCAACAAGTGAACGTTGAATTTCTAACATGCCAAAAAGCATATGTGTTGAGGTGGAGCTTGGGTTGAACTAGTCCCTCAGCATGCGGCGTAGGATCTTGCCTGATGCACTTTTGGGGACTTCATCGATGAACACAATGTCGTGAATCACCTTGTATTTGGCAACATGGCCTTCCATGAACGCCGTGATGTCGGCTGCGCTGACTTCCTGGCCTGGCCGCACCACGACAAATGCGCGTGGGATTTCGCCGGACTCGGTATCTGGGATGCCAATCACGGCAGCGTCAGCTATACCCGGGTGGGTGAGCAGAAGAGCTTCGAGCTCGGCTGGCGCCACTTGGAAACCTTTGTATTTGATGAGTTCTTTGAGTCGATCAACAATTGACACGAATCCTTCGGAGTCAATCGATGCAATATCTCCTGTCTTCAGCCAACCTTCTGGATCAATTGTGACTTCGGTGGCGCTGGGGTTATTGAGATAGCCCTTCATGACCTGCGGGCCACGTACCCACAATTCACCGACACCATCCACGTTTTGGTCCTCACCGGTTTCGGGGTCAACAATCCTGATTTCCGTGTTGGGTGCGGTAAGGCCAACCGTGCCCGGCTTTGAACGCCCTTCAAGTGAAATGTGACTCACGGGTGAGAGTTCGGTCATCCCGAACCCTTGGACAACACTGCAGTCAATTCGTGTGGCTGCTTCCTCACCAAGCTCGGCACCCAGTGGTGCGGCGCCCGAGAAAACTTGCTTTAAAGAACTGAGGTCGTACTTGTCAATGAGTGGGTGCTTAGCGAGCGCCAGCACAATTGGAGGGACGACAAAGAATCGAGTAATTTTCCGGTCTTGAATAATTGATAGTGATTGTTCTAAATCAAAACGAGGCACCGTAACAATTGTTGCCCCGCGAGAGAGAAATTCATTCATGAGCACTTGCATTCCATAAATGTGGAAAAATGGAAGAACTGCAAGGACTATTTCACCGTCTTCAACTTCAAGGGCGTCTTCGACCTGCATCAAGTTTGCCACCAGGTTGTGGTGGGTAAGCATTACACCTTTGGGAAAACCCGTAGTTCCGGAAGAGTAGGGAAGAACGACAATCTGCTCCTTCGGATCAATCTCCACCTGTGCGATCGGATTGCCGAATAGGGATGCGAAAGGTGTTGTTCCCTCTGGAGCATCGCCAATTATTACTATCTCGGAAACCGCTGTTCCCTGAATCGCTAACTGCGAAGTTTCTAAAAACATACCGATTGTGACAAGAAGTTTTGATTCCGAATCATTGATTTGAAACTTTATTTCATCCGCTGTGTACGTTGGGTTGATCGTGCTCACGGCAACTCCAGCAACTGCTGCGCCATGGAACACAATCGCGAACTCAGGAATATTTGGTGCCATCAAGGCGATCGTGTCGCCTTTACCCAATCCCTTTGCCGCAAGTCCTCCAGCAAATGAATAGATCATTCTTTTGAGCTGTCCATATGTATAACTGCGTCCGGTGGGACCATCAATCAAAGCCTCCCGATCGGGTACCCGGTCTGCTTCGCGCAAGATGAAATCGGTGATTGAGATATTGGGAATCTCAACTTCGGGCAGCAGGCTTTTAAAGACGATCATGGGGACTCCTCCACCGGTTAAATACTGCGTTCTCGTGGGGGGAGTGTGTCAGGTTCGACCGCTTTTTTGGGGCTAAATGAAAAATCATGGCTTCTCTGCTTGCAAAAGTTGCCATGTAAGAGGATCATTGTTACCGGCGGGTAACTTAGCCCGAATTCCCGTACCAAGGAGCGGCAATGTCACATTACAAGAGCAACCAGCGCGACCTCGAATTCAACCTCTTTGAGGTATTCGGAGCCGGTGAACGCATGGGCAAAGGCCCCTACGCCGAAATGGATGTAGATACGGCCCGTGATGTCCTTGATGAGGTCAATCGCCTCGCAACAGGCATCCTCTCTGAATCATTTGTTTCTTCGGACCGAGTTCCGCCCGTCTATGACCCCGCAACCAAAACGGTCGTCATGCCAGAAGACTTCAAAAAGAGTTACAACGCACTCATGGATGCTGAGTGGTGGCGCCTTGATCTCCCCGAGCACCTCGGCGGCACCGGTGCTCCACCATCACTTCGCTGGGCTGCCGCAGAGTTGCTACTCGGGGCAAACCCTGGAGCTTTCCTGTTTATGTCCGGTCCCGGCTTCGCCGCGATTCTTGATGCACTCGGTAACGAAGATCAAAAGCGTTGGGGTGAACTCATGATTGAAAAGCATTGGGGCGCCACAATGGTTCTGACCGAACCTGATGCAGGCTCCGACGTTGGCGTTGGCCGCACCAAAGCAATCGAACAGCCTGACGGTTCGTGGCACATTGAAGGTGTCAAGCGATTCATCACCAGCGGTGAGCACGACATGGCCGACAACATCGTTCACCTTGTACTTGCTCGCCCTGAAGGAGCCGGACCCGGAACAAAAGGTTTGTCACTCTTCGTCGTTCCCAAATACCATGTTGATTTGGCAACGGGTGAACTAGGCGCACGCAACGGCGTTTACGCAACCAACGTTGAAAAGAAGATGGGCCTGAAAGTTTCCACCACCTGCGAAATGACGTTCGGTGAAAACGAACCTGCGGTTGGTTGGTTGGTTGGCGACGTTCACAACGGTATTGCCCAAATGTTCAAAGTCATTGAGTACGCACGCATGATGGTCGGTACGAAAGCAATCGCAACTCTTTCAACGGGCTACCTGAATGCGTTGGAGTACGCGAAGACACGCGTACAAGGCGCTGACCTCACTCAAATGACGGACAAGACCGCACCACGCGTGACCATCACGAATCACCCTGATGTTCGTCGGTCACTCATCTTGCAGAAGTCATACGCAGAGGGCTTGCGAGCACTTGTTCTGTACACCGCCTACTGGCAGGACCTCATTGAAATGGGTGAAGCCGGTGACACCACGATCGATTTAGATATGGCGGTTCGGATCAACGACCTGCTTCTGCCCATCGTCAAGGGTGTTGGTTCTGAAAGGTCATATGAAATGCTCGCGGTTGGTCTTCAGACCTACGGTGGTTCGGGCTACCTGCAGGACTACCCACTTGAGCAGTACATCCGTGATGCAAAAATTGACACACTCTACGAAGGAACAACCGCGATTCAAGGTCTGGACTTCTTCTTCCGCAAGATGGTCAAGGATCAATTCAAGGCCATTAGTTACCTCGCCCAAGAAATCACCCAAACGGTTAAGGGTGACGAAGGCTCAGGTCAACTCGCAGTTGAACGCGAACTGCTCGGCCAGGCATTGGAAAACGTTCAAGGGATCTTGGGTGTCATGGGCCAATGGGCGATGGCCTCCCAAACCGACAGCAAGGAGATCTACAAGGTTGGGCTGAACTCAACCCGCCTTCTCATGGCATCCGGTGATCTCATGATCGGCTGGCTCCTTCTCCGCCAAGCCGAAGTCGCCTTGGCTGCCCTCGCCGGTGATCCCAGTGATCGGGACAAGGACTTCTACATTGGCAAGGTGGAAAGTGCCCGCTGGTTTGCCCGCAACCGCTTGCCACTCCTTGCTGCAGAGCGTGGAATCGCTGAGGCAACGACCGATGAGATTATGGAAATCCCTGAAGCTGCCTTCTAAATTGACGTGTGTCCGCGTACCTTGGGTTTGTCCAAAGTGCGCGGACTCTCGTCTTTTACCCAGCAGGGGTACCCTGAGGTAATGACCAGAATTATTGCTGTTCTTGCCGCACTCTTCCTGTTCTCCACAGGTTATGTAGGCGGCGTATTGCCGGCTTCCGCCCATGCGGACTTGGTCGGTACGAATCCCGTTGACGGGAGCGTTCTGGAAAGTGCACCCGAATCAATAACTCTTAGTTTTAATTCCAATCTTCTCAAGTCAATGGCTGAATTGGCCGTTTCCAATTCCGCTGGTGAACTGATCCCTGGAATAGTCGCTGAGAGTGTGCAAGCAACAGCATCTGCACTGTGGCCAGCGAACCTGCCTGGTGACACATACACGATCGCCTACCGAATTGTCTCTGAAGATGG
>CAMCYV010000105.1 GCA_945885645.1 Bifidobacterium breve
TAGCTCACCCGGTCCATGCGCGCCCGGCGCGATACCCGAAGCATCGGCTCGCCGCTTTCACCTGCGGTGAGACCGTCGCGCACAAGCACGGGTGAACTGGCTCGAATGCCGAGGATCTCTGCGTCCTCAAGGGTTGCGGCGTCTGCGGAGATTGCCCGCCACACCGGACGTGGCTCACCCATTGCCGCATTGAGTTGGCCGTAAAGGCCCGTGACCCGGTCCCAGTTGCCGGCAGGGTCTTTGAGCAGATCTCGGGGGAACCACGAACTCGACCACATCCAGGTGGCGCCATTAACCACCAATGCATTGTCTACCCGCCACAGTGGACCCAAAGGGAGTTCAAGTGTTGTATTCAGATTCGAGCTTTTCAACTTGACCGCCCGAAGCAGGATATCTTCGTAGGTAAGGCCCTGTTCGGCGATTTGGTTGGTAAGTCGGGAAACAAGTGAGTCCGTAGAGAGTTGCTGGGATAGCGGAAGCCGGATGATTCTGGCGCTCACAAATGTGCCGGAGCCCTGTCGAGACTCTACGGCTCCGGCTCGGGCAAGTTCCTCAATTGCCCGCCTGACGGTGAGTCGGTTGACACCGAATTCTTCGGCCAATCGGGACTCACTCGGAAGCTTGTCGCCAGGGGAGAGTGTGCCATCGGTGAGTGTTTGCGCAATTGACTGGCGCACGCGCTCATACAGTGGAACTTCAGCCATGGCGAGACGCTATCGGGGTGAATGCCGGAGTAGTTGCGCAGGGACACTTCAGGTCGATGGCGGCACATATGGCTGACAAGTTGTTTGCAGTACGCTCCACACGTGATGCACACATTAGAACAGCGGATTTCGCGGTTGGAAGATCGCTTCGCCATCAATGACCTAGTTGTTTCCTACGCAACTTTGCTTGACGACGCTCAGTGGGATGCTCTTGGTGAACTCTTTACTCTTGACGCAGTATTTGGATCCGCAAACAGCACCACGACCGGGCGAGCAAACATCATTGAAAATTTCAAAATCAAGCACGCACCTTTCACCGCCACCTGGCATGACCCGCACGGCATTGTGGTTGACCTTGTTGACGAGAATCATGCAACCGGAACTGTTATCGCTTATGCGGAGTTGGGCAGCTCGGAGCTGACCCTGTCCACATCAATTCGTTATCAAGATTTCTACCGGCGCGACGAAGGCAGATGGAGATTCGCCAAGCGTCACGTTCTCAGTTTGTATTCAATGCCACTATCAGATCTGGCCGCAGGTGGTCTCGGTGAGCAAGATCGCAAGCGCTGGCCAGGGCGGCCTACAGGTGTTGCAGAGTTACCGGATTATGAGCGGGCTTTCCCGGGGTTCCCCGGATGATCGACAAAACAATTGATCGAAGTGTGGAACTTGGCGGTGTCTACAACGTTCGCGACCTAGGTGGCATGGCGACACAAGATGGTCGCGTAGTGCGTCGCGGAATGCTGTTTCGTGCATCCAGTTTGCATCGACTCACCGATGAACAGGCGTGGAATGATTTTGGCGCCACCACAGTTCTTGATTTGCGCTATCGCAGTGAGCTTGACGCTTTTCCATTACCGGCTTTTATTGATAACCCGATTCATGCACCGATACTTCCGCAACAGTGGCAGCGAGCGAAGGGAGAAACTAGCCCTGATCCCGAGGAGCACCTTGCGGATATCTACAAGATCATGCTCGAACTCGGTGCAACCACAATGCGAGACATTGTTGAGCGTTTGGCCCGGGGTGAGGCTTTCCCGGCAATCTTTTTTTGTATGGCGGGCAAGGATCGCACCGGCTTTGTCGCTGCCGTCCTGCTATCGCTGTTGGGAGTAAGTGACGACGACATCGCCGATGATTTTGCATTGAGTGGTGAGGAAGTTGTTGCCCTTGTTCGCTGGTTAAGAACCCGGGAAGATTTTGAGAACCATCCCATGATGAACCAGACAGATGATCTCCTGCGCTCACCTCGAGGCGCCATGGAACTCTTCTTGTCCCGCACTCTCGTTGAGCATGGTGGATTACATGAGTGGGTTCTCACCCTTGATGTTCCCAGTGAGAGTATTGAATCTTTGCGGGCCCAACTCCTCGAATAACCTATGCTGGAAAATTCACAAACCTAGACCCCGAAACGCAAGCCAATGGAGGAACCGTGATCGAGCGCAACACGTTGTACATTGATGGCGAGTGGGTGACACCCTCTGGAGGCGAGCCCATTACGGTGATTGAAGCTGCCACCGGTGAAGTTATCGGGACGGTCCCTTCGGGTAACGCGGTTGACGCGGAGCGTGCAATTCAAGCTGCTCGCCGAGCATTTGATGGCTGGTCGCAGGTCCCGATCGCTGAGCGCGCCGACGTTGTTTCAGCAATAGCCGCGGGACTGCGAGAGCGCGAAGATGAACTGGCCCGAATTATGTCTCAGGAAGTGGGAACCCCACTAGCCATTTCGGTCCGGGTGCAAGTGGGTCTTGCAGCATCGGTGTTTGAAACGATTGCCCAGGCTGCTCGAGAATTGCCTGCCGAAGAACGCATTGGCAACTCGATTGTTATCCGGGTTCCTGTAGGCGTTGTCGGTGCAATTACTCCTTGGAACTATCCGCTCTACCAACTCGCCGCCAAGGTCGGCCCAGCACTTGCAGCCGGCTGCACCGTGGTCGTGAAACCAAGCTCGGTAGCGCCACTGTCCAACTTCATCCTCGCTGAAATCATTGATGGTCTCGGTTTGCCCAAGGGTGTCTTTAACCTTGTTTCCGGCCCTGGCGCACTCATCGGTGAAATTCTTTCCTCCCACCCCGAGGTCGACATGGTGAGCATCACTGGTTCTACCGGTGCAGGTGTTCGCGTTTCCGAGGCTGCAGCTCCCACCGTTAAAAAAGTTGCGCTGGAACTTGGTGGCAAATCTGCGTTCCTTTTGGTTGAGGGCGCCGATCTTGACGTCGCTATCGCGAATGCGGTTCGCGGTTGCTTCGTTAATAACGGGCAGACCTGTTCGGCCACCACTCGACTGATTGTTCCCAATGAAATAATCGAAGAAGTTGAGGAGCGCGTTGCGGCACTCGTCAATGCATTTACTGTTGGTAATCCGCTCGATCCCGAGGTTGACTTGGGACCGGTAGCTTCGGCGGGCCAGCACAAGGTAGTTGCAGATTACATTGAGATCGGCATGAAGGAGGGCACGTTGATTGCCGGCGGTCCTGGCTTCCCCGATGGTCTTGATAAGGGTTACTTCATTAAGCCAACGGTTTTCAGTCGCCTCAGCCCGAAGGCACGCATTGCCCAAGAAGAGATCTTTGGACCGGTTCTAGCGATTATCGGCTACGACGGTCTTGAGCAAGGAATCGAATTCGCCAATGACAGTGAATTCGGGCTTTCCGGCGCCGTGTTCGCTGCTGATATTCCTACCGCGGTCAGTGTCGCCAAACGTTTGCGTACAGGTCAAGTCTCGGTCAATGGTGGTCGATTTAATGCCAATGCGCCTTTCGGTGGATTCAAAACTTCCGGCATCGGTCGCGAACTGGGTCACCATGGATTAATGGAATACTTCGAGATGCTCAGTCTGCAATTCCCATCATCTGATGACTTCCCAACGTCGGGTGACTTCGGTGCAACTGTTTGATGAATGCCGCAATCGATGAGTGAATCGTGTGAAGTACTTCTTGTTCGCCATGCACTTCCCGAGCCGGACGGCACAAAGGACCCGGGACTGGGTGAAGTGGGTCGTGAACAGGCGGAGCTTGTTGGCGCTTACCTTGCGAACAAAGGAATTACCGCAATCTATTCAAGCCAACTCAAGCGTGCCATTGAAACGGCCGGCCCACTTGCGCGGATACTCGGTCATGATGTCGTTATCGATGAGCGACTTCAAGAATGGAAATCCAGCGCAACCCACTATGCGGGGATAGAGAATCTTCCTGACCCCGAACGTGTCCGTTCATTTCGTGAAGGGCGTTTCGAGGAGGGTTTTATGCCGGAGCACAACCATGAAGAACTTCAGGCGAATATGTTGGAAGTTGTTCGCGATATAGGACTGGCGCATCAAGGTGAGCGCATTGTGGCCGTGAGCCATGGAGGCGCCTCAAATAGTTTCTTGGCAGGGATACTCGAAAGCCCTCGCCGCTTCTTTTTCAACCCGGGGTATACCTCCATTTCACGGGTTCAGGTGTGGCCAGACGGCCGTTTTGTGCTGCTGAGCATCAATGAAACATCGCACTTGGAGCAGCCCTAGTATTTGTCTAGACAAGTTGATACACTCGCTTCAGTCGCTGCGAAGGAGCCCCCATGACCCAGATTGTTGAGAGTGAAGTTGTTGAGACCGAAGCTGTAGAGACCCCGGCAGCCACTCCCGCTTATCTTCCCAGCAAGATCCTCGATGGAGCAGCGCGCGAAGACGCCTTAGCCATGATGGCTCGGCTGATTTCCCACACCAAGAACAAGACAACCGATCAAGCGGAAGCCACTTTCCAAGAGCCCGTTGAGAATTATCTGGATGAAGAACTCTTCGCCAGTGAGATCGAGTTGATTTTCAAACGCATCCCACTTCCGCTGGCACTCTCATGTGAATTGCCAGAAAAGAATAATCACAAAGCTATCGAGGTTGTGGGCGTTCCCGTTGTCATTACCCGGGATTCACAGGGCGCCGTGCACGCCATGCTCAATGTATGTCGTCACCGTGGTGCATTGATTTGTTCGGCCGGCCTAGGAACCTCGCGAGCACTGACCTGTCCTTATCACGCCTGGAGTTATGGCATGGATGGTCAACTTAAAGGGCTCTACGGTGAGAGCACTTTTGGCGACTTTGATAAGTCCGAGCGCAACATGATCAAACTTCCCTGTGTTGAAAAGCACGGCGTGATTTTTGTGTGCCTGACCCCCGAACTCGAAATTGATATCGATTCGTGGCTCGGTGACTTTGCTCCCATTTTGGAAAGTCTCAAACTTGCCGATTGTCATTTGTTTTCCACTCGCATGATGCCCGGTCCTAACTGGAAAGTCGCGATCGAAGGTTATTTAGAGGGTTACCATTTCGCTTCCCTTCACAAAGACACTGTTTTCAAAACGAATCTCAGCAATACGGCAACTTTTGATGGCCACGGTGCGCATGAGCGTGTTGCCTTTGCGTTGCGCGAAATTGAGAACCACCTCGATGACCCCGAAGACACGTGGGATCCCACAGCGAATGTCGGAACCATCAACTGGCTGTTCCCAGGTTTTTCAATTGCCGGCGGTTGGCGTCAACGGATGGCTGTTGCTTTCCCATTGCCGACAACCAAAGTGACCGAGTCAATGACCGAGCAGCGGATTTTGGTTCGCACTCCCATTACAAATGATGAACGTGAGCAGCATGAACTTGCAGTCATGCGCGATTGGTT
>CAMCYV010000106.1 GCA_945885645.1 Bifidobacterium breve
TATCGTCCCCACAATGTTTTTCATAGGTGGACTTTTTGCGCTGCTGTGGTTCTTCGCCGTGCGCAACGGGCAGCGAGTTGACCGGGCACGGGAGTTGCCCGAAAGTTAGGTGAACGACTCCTCTAGCATCAGGCTCGATAGTTTCTCTATACCGCAGTAATCCGTATATATATGAGGAGTCACTGAATGTCTGAACGCACACTTGTTTTGGTCAAGCCCGATGGCGTTGCCCGTGGTTTGGTTGGCGAAGTTCTTGCCCGCATTGAGCGCAAAGGCTTCACTTTTGCAGCCATCGAGCTGATGAACGTCAGTGCTGATCTGGCCAAAGCTCATTATGGGGAACATGCCGACAAACCGTTCTTCGGCGACCTTGTCGCTTTCATAACCGGTGGTCCACTATTGGCAGCGGTGATTGAAGGGCCCGATGCAATCGTGGCTTGGCGAACCATGATGGGTGCTACCAACCCAATCACGGCGGCACCCGGAACTATCCGTGGGGATCTAGCCACCGAAATGCAAAATAACGTTACTCACGGTTCAGACTCACCAGAGTCAGCCGCTCGTGAAATTGCACTCTTCTTTCCCAATCTCTAAGCACTCCCCCAAGATCAAAGAATTGGCGTGAACTATGGAAGACCTCATCGGCTCGGTTGCCCTCGGTGTTGGGGTGGGAGTTCCCACGGCTGCAGCGGCGCAAGGTCCAAGTCTGGTTCAGTGGCCCGACAGAGTCCGCAAACTTTTCCCCACGGTCCTGGGTGCGAGTGTCGGAGTTGGGCTAGTCCTTGGTTCGCGCATACCGGGGCTCCGTGGAGTGAAGGCACTTGCCACAGGTGCGGGCTTAGCCGGGTTCGGTACCGCGGGGTTTCTTGTGGCAAGAAACAAATTGGGTGAACTTGAAGTGCAGAATGCCCAGATTGATGAGTGCTTTGCGCAAGCGCCAACAGATGCACACCTTTCAGGGAGTGAGCATTCAGCTGTTGACTACTCGCTGCTTGGTCGCGAGGGTGCCCGCTTCATTAATAGCGTGACGACTGCAGCACACGCCGAAAAGTTGGGTGTGAAGCGCACCCACGACCCCATTCGAGTTTTCGTCAGTATCGCGAATGCGGACTCGGTATCTTCACGGGTTTCACTAGCGATGTCTGAGCTCATCCGAAACAAAGCTTTTGATCGCGAATATTTATTCATTCAAGCCCCTGCCGGGTCCGGTTATTCAAACTCCACACCGGTTGACGTTGTGGAATTACTCTCCGGTGGAAATTGTGCCGCGGTGGCGGTCAGCTATGGACTGTTGCCTAGTTTCCTGTCCCTTACCAAGGTGCGATTGGCCGGTGAGACACAACTTGAGTTACTCAACGCAATCGAACACGAACTCAATGGACGTCGCAATAAAGGAAAGCATGTCCCAAAAATTCTGCTCTATGGTGAGAGTTTGGGGGCGAGGGTTCAACAGTTCGCAATTCCGCTGGGATCAAGTGACTTGGACAAATATTCCATTTATCGAGCGCTGTGGGTCGGTACACCCGGTGGCCGAATTTCTGACAGCTTTCATCGGCTCTGCGCGAGTGAGTCGGTAACGGTGGATCGACCCGAGCAAATACCCGCCAATACGGACAATCGGGTGTGGTTCCTCGAGCACGACGGTGATCCGGTGGTGCGCTTTCGGCCTGATCTGGCTTGGACCCAACCCGAGTGGCTTGATCCGGAACTTCCTCGTGGGCGAAATATTCCCGCGGAAATGTCCTGGACCATGGGGGTTACCTGGGCAACCGTGCTCGTTGACACCATTTTTGCGACTAATGTAAAGCCGGGTGATTTCCAAAGCTTGGGTCACGACTACCGAGCTGATCTCGGTGCGGTTGCAACTGCAGCCTATGGTTTTAGTGGCCGGTTGACCCCTGAGCAGACTAAAGGTTTAGAAGACCTTCTACGGGAAATTGAGGTGACGCGCGCCCAAAAGTTGGGCGAGGGTTAAGCAAGAGCTTCTCAGGGCTACTATAAGGATTCGCATCGAGTCTCTTCCCAGCCTGATAAATTCCGGCTTTACCATCTCAGACCGATTGGAGGCACCGCGTGGGCTTTGGCTCGAACTCCTCATTTGTCGGCAGAGATATGGCCGTTGACCTCGGAACTGCCAACACACTGGTGTACGTCCGCGGTCATGGAATTGTCCTGAACGAGCCTTCCGTTGTTGCCATCAATAACAACACCGGGGGAATTTTGGCCGTGGGTATGGAAGCCAAAGAGATGATTGGTCGCACGCCAGGCAATATTGTTGCGATCCGTCCCCTCAAAGACGGTGTGATCGCAGACTTCGACACAACTGAACGCATGCTTCGTTACTTTATTCAAAAAGTTCACCGCAGGCGGCACTTGGCAAAACCGCGACTTATCATTTGTGTCCCTTCAGGAATCACCGGTGTAGAACAGCGAGCGGTAAAAGACGCGGGTTACGCAGCGGGTGCTCGCAAAGTTTTCATCATTGAAGAACCCATGGCGGCGGCAATCGGTGCAGGTCTTCCGGTGCACGAACCGACTGGCAACATGGTGGTCGACATCGGCGGAGGAACGTCAGAGGTCGCGGTCATCTCCCTTGGTGGAATTGTTACGAGCCTTTCGGTTCGAGTTGGCGGAGACGAAATAGATAACGCGATCATTCAGTACATAAAAAAGGAGTACTCACTCCTCCTCGGTGAGCGAACCGCTGAGGAAATCAAGATAGCCATCGGTTCTGCATTCCCAAAGCCCGACGAACCACATGCCGAGATTCGTGGGCGTGATTTGATCACGGGTTTACCTCGGACAGTCGTTGTGTCCGCAGAGGAAATCCGGCGGGCAATCGACGAACCTGTCAATGCAATAATTGGTGCAGTGAAGTCCACCCTTGACCGCACACCCCCTGAGTTATCCGGAGACATTATGGATAAGGGAATTGTTTTGACCGGCGGTGGAGCCCTGATGACTGGACTCGACGAGCGTTTGCGGCATGAAACCGGGATGCCCATTATCGTCGCAGATCGTCCGCTCGAATGTGTTGTGATTGGTTCAGGCAAGTGCGTTGAAGAGTTTGACGCGTTGCAGCAGGTGCTCGTGTCTGAACCGCGCAGGTAGCCGTGTTTTCGCGCCGAACGCGGATCATCCTTTCTTTATTGGTGGTTGCATCACTGAGCTTTGTGATTCTCGACCTTCGCGGTGGAGACGGACCGTTTTCTAGTGCGCGATCAGCCGTGAGTTCTATTATCGGCGGAATCCAGAGTGGAGCGGCACTAATTTTTTCACCCTTCACGGGGGCGGGCGAATGGTGGAGCACTCAGGTCGATCAGTCCGGGCAAATTCGAGAATTGACCGTGGAAAATGAGAGACTGAATTCTGCTCTCGTGAGTTCGCAAAACGACATAGCTCGCGCAGATCAACTTGATGAGCTGCTGCGAGTAGCCAGCGTTGGCAGGTATCTGGTAACCCCGGCGGAGGTAATTGCGGTTGGCCCAAGTCAAGATTTTGCATGGACCGTGTCTATCGATGCCGGAAGCCTTGATGGAGTAGAAGAAGACATGACCGTTATTAACGGCGATGGCTTGGTGGGTCGAGTACTGAAGGTGTACAACAGCACATCAACGGTTGTCTTGATCGTTGATCCCGTGTCCTCAGTCGGTGGGCGGGTTGCGGGTTCACAAGAAATCGGAATTGTCTCAGGTACTGGTCGACAAAACTCACTTGAATTTCAATTACTTGACCCGTTAGGTGAAGTGAATCCTGGTGATGCCGTCGTGACATTTGGTTCAAAAGACGGCCGACCGTATGCACCTGGGTTGCCCATCGGTGAAGTTGTTGACGTAACCGGATCTGCGGGTCAATTAGCTCGAATCGCAACGGTTAGGCCGTATGCCAATATGTCTCAACTCAGTGTGGTTGGGGTTGTTGTGAAACCGCCGAGGGAAGATCCGCGAGACTCGGTTTTGCCGAATGCTCCATTAGTAACTCCAACGCCGGCCCCAGCAGGTACCTCGGTCCCTAGTCCAGCGAACGAAAAAGAGACGGCAGCGACTCCGGCCCCTGATGGAAGTTAGCCCATGATTATTCGGCAAGGGCTGTTTATCGGGACCTGTGTTTTTTTTGCCGTCCTCATTGAATTGACGTTGCTCAGTCGGCTTGGGATCCCGGGAGCCACTCCAGACCTTGTCGTTGTCACAGTGGTTGCCATTGCATTTGCTATGGGTCCGGTGCAAGGGGCAACTAGTGGATTTGCCGCGGGAATACTTCTTGACCTTTCCCCATCCTCGGACACCATTGTTGGAGTAAACGCGATCATCTATCTCATCATTGGTTTTGTCGCTGGATTCTGGATCGACCCACGTGATCGAACCCTGCCGATCATGATCGGAATCACAGCGTTGAGCACTTCGGCTGCCGCCTTGGGGACCGCCATTGTGGACACAGCCCTGGGCGGGGATCGAGTTAACTGGGCTGAAGTTCCGTGGATAACCCTGAGTTCGGCGCTGTATGGGGTTTTGTTTTCTGCCTTGGTCATCCCGCTGATTGCCCGATTATCTCGTCCATTCTTGCCCGATTTATCCCCCTCGCAGGGGAACCTCCCCTAGGCGCAGGACGTCGTAGATCTTCTAGGGCCAAGTAGTCACATCGAATGCACTTGCAGGGCGCCTTCGAGCCGTAATGACTCGGTCAACGCATAATGGTGTGATCAGCATGGACACCGTAACGAGCCTAGGTGAGAGAAAGGAGCGCACGTGAGCGAAAGATCTAATCTGCGACTGATCGTTCTGGGCATCCTGATCTTCTCTCTCTTTGCGACCCTGATTTCACGCCTGTTTTATTTACAGGTTATAGAAGGAGATGAATACCGGGCGGCGGCGGCAAATAATGCGATCCGCGAGGTTGTTGAACCGGCCGTGCGGGGCCTGATTTTGGACCAAGCAGGGCGACCACTCGTGTCCAACCGGACGTCAATTGTCGTCACAATAAATCGGCAGGAGTTAAATCAAGGGAAGCAGAAAGGTGACGAGGTCATCCAACGCCTCGCTGAAATCTTGGGAACTACCCCGGAATCTATTTCGGAGCGGTTAATGCCATGTGGCACCGAAGGTGCACCAAAGCCACCTATTTGTTGGAATGGTTCAACTTATCAAGCAGTACCGGTGGCATCTGATGTTGATCCACAAACCGCATTAACAATCATGGAGAAACGATCCGAGTTTGCGGGTGTCACGGCAAAACTGACAGCGGTCCGAGAGTACGGCGGCCCATTCGAAGTAAATGCAGCGCATATTTTGGGTTATCTGGGGCCGGTAACAGAGGAACAAATCGCTGACCAGGGTCAATCAGATG
>CAMCYV010000107.1 GCA_945885645.1 Bifidobacterium breve
CGCGCGGTTGATCCGTCGAAAGTCTCAATTACTTCAGTTTGTTGGTCATTAATTGCAATGAGTTCATAGCGCCAACGGTGATGACCCGGGTGACACCAAGCGATTAGGCGATCCTGTTCGAATTCTTTAACGGTGTTCTTGATTCGGTAATTGACGATTAAATGCATGTCAACACCAAATTTGGAATCAAGCGTGAGCACGTCGGGCCCGCGAACATTTCCTTTTACCGTGCCCGAACCGTCAAAGTCAGCGTGTTTGCGAGGGTCGCTCAGGTAAGCGAAAATAACTGAGGCAGGGGCATCGATAATTATTTTCCCTGACCGGACGTATTTTTGACCGGTATCAATAACCGTTGCACGAACTTGCTCAGTCATTTTTTCCCTATTCCATTTTCAGATTTTCGATGCCATCTTGTTAACTCAATTGATTAGCCACACAATTGACTCGCCTATAAACCTTGAACTGAACTCTACTCCCGTCAATTCCTTTGGATTCGTTGGTAAACCGGGCTGATGAGCTCCGCGCCGTAACGGGCATTGAGGCTTCAAACCCGGAGATCATTCCTGCGTGAGTGCTGCCGGTCACAGCGCACCGTCCACTCCTATGCTTATGTGCCATGAGCATGCGGGTATACAACGGTCCGCATTCCGATCGTGGAGGTAACCGGCCCTCGTGGACCAAGTACGTTCCATGGGTTTTCACCGCCCTCACGATTCTGGGCCAGATTGTGTGGATTTTAGTCTCCGGTGACACCCGTACTTTTCTCACGGGACTGACAGTGACAACTTTCTTCCTTGCCAGTCTGAGCCACGCCTATCTGCGTCGCGGGCTGGGTTGGACCCTCTCATTTTTTAGCATCTCACTCGCATTTGGTTGGCTCATTGAAGTTTTGGGGACAACTACTCAATTCCCATTCGGCGACTACACCTACTCTGACAGACTCGGCCTTGCATTGCTCGGCGTACCTATTTTGATTCCCATGGCGTGGTCAATGATGGCTTATCCGGTCATGCTCGCCACCCAAAGAATGGCGGCCACTCCCCTTGCTACCGCGTTTATCGGTGGTTGGCTCCTCGCGGCTTGGGATCTATTCCTTGATCCCATGATGGTGGGCGAGGGATATTGGACCTGGAATCAACTTGGCTGGGTTCTTCCGGGGATTCCTAACATTCCATTGCAGAATTTCCTCGGTTGGCTTTTGAGCGCAATTGCACTGGCATTTGCTTTAAATCTTCTGCCGCGCAAGGTCGCCAATGATGCGGTGCCTAACACGCTTTTAATCTGGATTTATTTCTCCAACATTCTCGCCGCTGCCATATTTTTGGGAACAGTGGGCGTGGCGCTTTGGGGCGGAATTGCAATGGGACTTTTCATGTTTCCCTGGCTGTGGCGAATCTGGAGCCAACCCCAGTGGTAGTTCTTCCACTCACCAGCGCACTCTGTGTCGCACTCACCGCGCACACCGCATTCAATCTCACTAAGTTGCGTTCACCACGCTGGAGTGGCATAGCAATAGATGAAAAAGTTAGCGTTCTCATCCCAGCACGTAATGAAGAGACTCATATCGCTTTAACAATTGAGAGTATTCGCAATCAAATTGGTTTAACCGATGTCGAAATAATTATTCTCGATGACCAGTCAACCGATTCCACAGCCGCGATAGTTCAGCAATTAGCCGCTGAAAACTCCGACATCACGTTGGTCACCAATGATGTGAATCCACCTTCTGGCTGGTTGGGTAAACCGAATGCTTGCAATTTACTCTCGAAACAAGCAACGGGAAGTGTTCTCGTTTTTGTCGACGCCGATGTAATTCTTGAGCCAACAGCGATTGCTGCTTGTGTTGAGTTGCTGAGAGCCGAAGACTTCGGTCTCGTCGCACCGTATCCGCGACAGCTCGCAGAAACCCACCTCGAGCGTTTGATCCAACCACTCGTCACTTGGTCGTGGGCAAGCACAATGCCGCTTGGAATTGCTGAAAATTCATTGAGGCCATCCCTTTCAGCGGCGAATGGACAATTCTTAGTTTTTGACTCACTTGCCTACAGCACATCAGGTGGTCACACCAGTGTCAAAGGAGAAGTACTCGAAGATATTGCGTTAATGCGATCGGTAAAGTCAAGCGGATTTCATTGCGCAACCGTCAATGGCAGCGAATTGGCCCATTGCCGCATGTATCAGGACACAGACGCTCTCGTCAACGGTTACACAAAATCCCTGTGGGATGCATTTGGGTCCCCCGCCGGGTCAATTGCCGTTAATGCACTGCTTGCCTTCGCCTATCTCGTTCCACCAGTTGCCATGATGACCTCGCGAAAAACTTCCACTCGAGCCATTGGCGCAGTTGGATACCTCTCCGGTGTGGCAGGTCGCGCGATGGTTGCGAAAGAGACAGGTTCGCGCGTTGTCCCTGATTCTTTTGCACAGCCGGTATCCATAGCAGCCTTCATTGGACTCAATGCACTGAGTTGGTCTCGCCACCTGCGCGGAAAAAACTCCTGGAAAGGGAGATCGATTTAGATGGATACGCCACATGAGTGAATCCAAATCCTCGCACGTGGTTGTGATTGGTGGCGGTGTTGGTGGAATGGCTGTTGCTGCGCGTTTGAGTGTTAAAGGACATAGCGTCACCCTCCTTGAGCATGCTGATCGAGTTGGTGGAAAACTTTTCACTTACCGTCGTGAAGGCTTTGCATTTGATACGGGCCCAAGTCTGTTTACCCTCCCCGCGGTCTACCGCGACCTGTTCCTGAAAACCGGCAAGAGTCTTGAAGAAAGTATTAATCTGCAGGAACTTGACCCGGCATTTCGCTACGTATTCCCCGATGGAAGCGAAGTAACCCTTCCCGGCGTTGATCCAGCAAAATGCGCTCAAGCCTTCGGTGCAGCATTTGGTGCAGAGAGTGAATCCCAGTGGCGTGAATTCACGTCACGTGGCGCAGATATGTGGCGCTTAACGCGAGGCCCATTCCTTCAGTCGCCGCTAAAGGGTTGGAAGTCATTACTGCCTTTAGCTAATCCAAGTGATGTAAACACGATTGCGCCCTTTACATCATTGCGCAAACTCGCTCGAAAATACTTCACCGATCCGCGTATGATCACGATCGTGGATCGGTACGCCACCTATACCGGATCAGATCCGCGCCATGCGCCCGCAGTTTTAGCAACCATTCCCTACACTGAGCAAGTTTTCGGCGCTTGGCATATTGGCGGCGGGGTGGGAACCCTTGCAACAGCATTAGAGAAACGTTGCGTTGAGCGCAAAGTCGCGATCCGCACTGGGGTCACGGTAACCAACATTGAGACGATAAATAACACGGTGTCCGGGGTTCGACTCGAATCGGGGGAATTCATAGCCGCTGACCTGGTGGTCTCTAACTCTGATGCAACGCTGACCCAAGACCTACTCTCACAGCAAGACCAAAAGCGTGTTCCTAAAATTCCTGACTCACCATCACTAGCTGGTTTCGTTTTGCTGCTCGCACTCAATGGAACTACCGAGGGACTCGCACACCACAATGTGTGGTTTCCCGAAAATTACGATGCAGAATTTGATGCAATCTTTGGAAAAACACCGGCTCCCCCACGCGATCCAGCAATTTATGCGTGTGTCCCCGATGACCCGGAAATGCGCCCTTCGAAGGACACCGAATCGTGGTTCATCTTGGTTAATGCACCTCGCCATGACCCAAACGCCCGCAACGGTTTTGATTGGGATGCACCCGAAGTTAAAGAGAAATACGCGCAAAATATTTTGGAGAAATTAGCCGAGCGTGGAACTGATATTCGGTCACGAATAAAGTGGATGGAAATTCGAACACCCGCGGACCTGGAACGTGAAGTGATGGCGCCGGGTGGCAGCATCTACGGGACTTCGAGCAACGGCCCCCGCGCCGCATTTACCCGACCGGCTAATCAGTCAGTAATTACCGGGCTCTACCTTGTTGGCGGATCAAGCCACCCGGGTGGCGGACTCCCTTTGGTCGGAATGGGCGCCGAAATAACGAGCGAACTTATTGGTCGCGCGAAGAAGTCAAACCCGTAAATCCGTACCAGCGAGCTAGTCGTCCACCAGATGAAAGCAACCGTATACGTTCCTCTGTTTGAGCCTGCACATCAAGTGTTGCCACAATCACCAACTGGTCATCCGCGCGAATCCGGGTTTCCTCACGTGGAACTTCCGCGACGCCTTCTCGAATAACGAGTGACACGAGCGCACCGCGCGGCAATCCCATTTCCACAACAAAGACACCCACCAGTGCCGATCCTTTTGGAACGTCGATTCCTAGAACTGCTGCCGACATTCCGTCAAGAGGTGCGCTTTCCACCTCAAGTTCACGCAACTGTTCGGGTAAACATACGCCAATTTTGCGACCGAGGATTGCAATAACTGGCGTTTGAAATAGAAGTAGGAGAAATACAACAATTAACGTTGCATCAAAAATCAATTCAGCTCCGGGAACACCGAATCCCAACGGGATCGCAGCAAAAACGATTGGCACTGCTCCACGTAACCCCGCTATCGAAACAAAAGCAATGACTCTGGTACCCATCCGAAACGGTGCGAGTGAAACGATGGCAGCAAGAGGCCGGGCAAAAAATATCAACAGCACTATGGCTCCTAAGGCGAGCGGAATCGCTTTGGGTAAGCGCCCAACATCAGCCAGCAGTCCCAGCATCACAAAAAGACCTATTTCGGCGATCCACGAGAGCCCATCAGAGAATCCCAGAATGGATCGTCGATGCGGGAGTTTCTTTGCCGAACCGATCAAAATTGCTGAGATGTAGACGGCCATGAAGCCCGATGCGTGCAGAACGGACGCTGCTCCATAGGAAAACACGATAAGAGCCAATGCCGCGATCGGATACAAACCGATCCCTGGTAACGCCAATCGAGGTAAAACAAACCGACCGAGATATCCGACGGCGATTCCAATAATTGCGCCACCGATAATTTCAGCCACAACCAAGATAGGAATCAACCACGCAGCCGTTTCACCCCAGGATCCGCTTGCAACGATACTGACAATGACGACTACGGGTGCATCATTGAATCCAGCTTCGGCTTCGAGCAAGGTCCGGACTTTGCTGTTAACTCGCATTCGGCCAAGAAGTGAAAAAACTGCCGCTGCGTCAGTTGCTGCCAGCACGGTGCCTAAAAGGACTGCAAGTTGCGGATCAAAATCAAAGATGAAAATTAGTGGTAAGGCGACCACGCAAATGCTTACAGCAATGCCAACCGAGGCCAATGCCAGCGAAGGACCGAGCACGGGACGTAACTGGTCAACTTTGGTCGTCAGTCCACC
>CAMCYV010000108.1 GCA_945885645.1 Bifidobacterium breve
ACAAGTAATCGATCAATGTCAAAACGTTCGGAGAGGGCGAAGTACAAACTAATGACGTCACTCATATCGGCATTCAGCGAACTCGCCAACTTCGTGATGTCCAGAAGGGTGAAAACGTCAAGGCCACTGGCTGCGCGGTCGGCTAAATCCTTGGGCGCCCCAGCATCAACGAATCGCTGTGACAGCCTTTCAAACCGTTCCGACTCCTGACCCTTTAAGGCTTGCGGCACACCCCCGGCGTACTGCGCCACGTTGTTTGTGAAAGTGGAAATCTCGGATTCAAGCTCAATCCCAGAGCCCCGATTTTGTAGGAACCAACGAGCAGATCGATCAAGGAGTCGGCGAACTTCGAGGTGCAGCACGGTTCGAGCACTTGCCGGTACATCTTCGGGGAGTGTATTGATCCAACGCCACAGATCTCTAATTCCGAAAACTTCCATCGCCGCGAATGCAGCTTTAACCACCTCAACCGTAGTAGACCCTGTTTCCTCAACGGCACGAAAAACAAAAGTGATCCCACCGATGTTTATCAATTCATTCGCCATCACAGTATTTGCGATCTCTGAACGAAGTAAATGTGACTTTATTTCCTCGCGATAACGATCTTGGATTTCCTTCGGAAAATACTCGATCACAATCTGATCACACCATGGGTCATTACCCAGACCCACCGCATTGAGTTCTTTTGTAACCTGAATCTTGGCGTAGGCCAACAAGACCGCCAATTCAGGTGAAGTGAGCCCTTCTCCGGCCAACCGCCTTGTTTCCAACCCCGCGTCGTCGGGTAGGTACTCCAATGCCCGACTGAAAAGTTCCTGGCGCTCTAGTTCCCGAATCATTCGTTGATGTACCTGAATCAGTCTCGCAGATCCAGCACGCGAGTTGGAGAGCACGACATTTTGATTGAAATTGTCTGCTAAAACCAAAGTCGCCACCGACTCGGTCATGCTATGGAGGAGCTCGTCACGCTTTTCCATGGTGAGCGCGCCGCTTGCTACCAACGGGGCGAATAGAATCTTTAGATTCACTTCGTGATCGGAGGTGTCAACCCCAGCAGAGTTGTCAATAGCATCCGTGTTGAGTCGAACTCCACTTCGAGCAGCCTCAACTCGACCAAGTTGAGTCATCCCAAGATTGCCACCCTCGCCGACTACCTGGACACGCAACTCGCCGCCGTTGACTCGAATTGAATCATTTGTTCTGTCACCTACGTCAACATTCGTTTCCGTGCTGGCCTTGACGTAAGTTCCGATTCCGCCGTTCCACAAAAGCTGGGCGGGGGCTTTGAGAATCGCATTAATGAGCTGATCCGGCGTACACGAACCTGCTTCGATATTGAAATCGAGTGCATCTTTAATCTCCTGAGTAAGAGCAATGCTTTTCGCTCTACGATCGAAGACACCACCACCATCTGAGATCAATTCCGTGTTGTAGTCCGCCCATGAACTTCTGGGTAGCTCGGCCAGTCGTTTTCTTTCCACAAAGCTTACTGCAGCATTCGGACTTGGATCGACAAAGATATTTCTATGGTCGAATGCAGCAACCAGCCTTATGTGTTCGCTGAGCAGCATCCCGTTGCCAAAAACGTCACCGCTCATGTCACCAATACCGATAACCGTAAAATCTTGCCGTTGGGTGTCAATGTTCATCTCGAAAAAGTGCCGTTTGACGGATTCCCACGCACCGAGTGCGGTGATTGCCATTGACTTATGGTCGTAACCGGCAGAACCGCCGGATGCAAAAGCATCACCCAGCCAGAAATTCTCCTCGATGGCAATTGCATTCGCGATGTCAGAAAAACTTGCTGTTCCCTTGTCTGCTGCAACAACCAAATAGGAGTCATCACGATCGTGGCGGACAACACCGATGGGTGGAATGACAACAGAGTCGACAATATTGTCCGTTACTGAGAGCAGCGCCCTGATGAAGTCTTGATAGGCGCCAATTCCTTCATTCATCCATGCTTCCCGGTCCACAGCGGGATCTGGTAGATGCTTGGCGAAAAACCCACCCTTTGCCCCAGCGGGAACAATCACGGCGTTTTTCACTTCCTGAGCCTTGACCAGCCCAAGGATTTCCGTTCGGAAGTCCTCGCGTCGATCACTCCAGCGCAAACCGCCACGAGCAACAGCACCGAAACGCAGATGCACTCCCTCGACCCGCGGGGAATAAACCCAGATTTCATGTGCCGGCTTGGGCAATGGAAGATCGTTGATCATCATGGGCGCCAATTTGAATGCCAGGGTTTGCGCTCCCGTGAAATAGTTTGTCCGCATCGTGGCCTCAAATAGGGACCAAAACAGACGCAGAATCCGATCGTGATCCAATGAAGGAACTAGTGCAAGGAGTGCCTCAAATTGCTCGCGGGCGGAATCAGACTCCCTCTCCCGATCTCCGGTAAACGCAGGATCAAATCGAACCCGGAAGAATTCGATAAGCAAACGAGTGATCTCAGCATTTCCCACAATCACTGACTCGATGTAATCCTGGCCGAAAGTAGAACCGATCTGTCGAATGTAACGTGCATATGCTCGAATCAGTTTGGCGTCTTGCCACGTTAAACCTGCTCGAGTGACTAAGGCATTGAATACATCACTTGCTATTTGACCATGCCAGGCTGATTCAAATGCCGATTCAAATCGGGTGAATAGTGTTTCCGCACCATAAATTTCCCCCGTTGGGAGAACCAGACCAAAATCGAGGATCCATGCCGGTACGCGATCGGTTCGCGTAATCTCATAGGGATGCTCGTCCAAGACTTCCACACCAAGGCGCTCGAGAATCGGCAAGATTTTGGTCAGCGGCATTGCTGATCCCACCCGAATCACCTTAAATCGCAGTTCGCGAGAGTCACTGGCGACCGGCGCATAGAGGTTGAGTGACAGCTCACCCGGCTCAAGTTGTTCAATGATCAAGGCATCACTCACGCCTACGCTGGGATCAAAGTCCTCTTTATAACCTTCCGGAAAAGCATCCGCATAAACGGGAATGAGCTCGGAGTTGTTTCCAGCCAAGACAAGTGACTGATACTCATCCATCCAACTCCGACTGGCACTGGTTAATCTCACTTCGAGTTCCCCCAGATCTGGGCGAGCAATTTCGACTCCACTGGGCATGTGAATTACGTAATGCAATCTCGCTAACACCGACTCGGAAACGCGTGCACTGTAATCCACGCTAACTCCCCCAAAGGCTTCCCGCAAAATACCTTCCAAGCTCAGTCGGACGGCTGTCGTATACCGGTCTCTGGGGAAATAAACCAGCGCTGAAACGAATCTTTCATAGGGGTCGTAACGGGTAAACAATTTTGTTTGACGCCGTTCTTGTAACTTCAAAACCGATTTCGCGATCTGATTGAGTTGGTCAACATCCATTTGAAAAAGTTCATCACGTGGATAGGTATCCAAAAATTCTTCAAGGTCTTTCGCGCTGTGGGATCCGGTAACGAAATCAAGTTTTCTTTCGACATTTAGATGCTTTGCGCGCAAGACGGGAATGTCAGTGACCCTGTTTGAATACGCTCGACCGGCAAAAAGTCCGAGAAAACGCCTCTCACCAATAACATTTCCTTGGCTGTCAAATTTCTTGACACCGACATAATCTAAAAATGCTGGTCGGTGAACAGTTGATCGGGAATTTGCTTTACTCAACACTAAAATAGTTTTCTCCCGAGCCTTGGCTCGCACGGCGGGTGGCAAGATTGAAAAACTCTTCGAGTTTTTTTCGTCAGGGCTTTCCCGTAAAATACCCAAACCTGAACCAGGGACTGGCCGCAATGCATCCTCGCCATCTTGTACAACTAAGTCGTATTCGCGATACCCAATAAATGTGAAACTTTCCTGGGTCAACCACTCAAGAAATGCAATCGATTCGACAATTTCATCTGGGTCAACACCCAAAGGTGGTAGACGACGCAGATCATCGGAGACTTCAATGGCTTTTGTTCGCATTGAGCCCCAGTCATTCACACACTTGCGAACATCGTTGAGGACCCGCTCAACCCCAGCAACAAGTTCAACGAGATTATCAGAGATGAAGTCCCGCTCGATATGAATGCGCATCCAAGATTCTGCAGTCATCCCTTTTTTGATTTCATCAACGTCAAGGTCATGCACTTCAGTTAACTGATGCCTCTCATCACGAGTTACAGCAAAGAGCGGATGTGCGAGCAGTTGAATTGCTCGACCTTCACGCGTTAGCTCTGAAGTGACCGAGTCAACCAAGAAGGGCATGTCATCTGTGACTATTTCGATAACCGAGTAACTCACTCCCGGTAGATCCGGGGTCCATGCCCGAACCATCGTTTTCCCGTGCATTCCATTTGGTCTGGCACTGGCCCATGCCACCATCTCTGCGGCTTGCTCAATTGCAACCGGATCACTTGCTTCAAAACCCAAATCTGTACGGGACTGATCCTTAAACAGTCGCCGAGCAACCAGGTCGACTAATCCTGGGACCGACGCGCGTGGGGAGCTCACTCCCTTAGGCTAGCCGTGAAAAGCGATTCAGGTATAGAGGAGATGAGATTTACATGCCCACCTCGTTTGAGTACACCCAAAATTTCACTGGTAGTCCATCTGATGTTTTTTCAGTGCTTTCCCAAGAAGAATTCATCATGGCGAAATGCGACGCAACCGGTTCACTCTCGACCCAGGTCAGGGTAAGTCAAGACATAGACAGTCAGGTGGACACCCTGACGAGCATCCGAGTACTGCCTGCGGACTTGCCAGCTCCGGCTAAGTCACTCGTTGGGGACACAATTACCGTCACGGAGACCCAAGTGTGGAGTGCGCCAGGCCCAGACGGTGGTCGAACGGCAACCGTCACCGTTGAATTCTCTGGCCCTATGGGCTTTACCGGAACCCTAGAACTCGTCCCAACCCCAGCAGGTAATTCAACAATAACGAGTCGTGGCACATTCACTGCCAATGTTCCATTTATCGGTGGCAAAATCGAGAAAGTGGCCGCCGAACAAACCCAGCGCTATCTCTCTGCCGAAGAGCGCGTCGCAGGTGAGTGGCTCGCGCGCTGACAAGTTACGCGGTTAGACGGTTTGCTTAGTCCAGGTCATCGGGCTTGTACGCATGGACGTTTGCAGGACCAGTTTCCTTCGAGTTGAATCCATCGAGTTGGTTCCGATCGCGGTTAAGTCCTCAGCCGTCGGGGTGGCAATGAAGACTTGAGCGCCACCCGCTTCAACGGCAGCAATTTCGCTTGCCGCAGTTCGAGCAACGACGCCTCGCCACTGTCGCTCTAATTTAGCGGTGAGACTTTTT
>CAMCYV010000109.1 GCA_945885645.1 Bifidobacterium breve
CGCCGTGAATGTGGGCTGAGTCCGAAACTTTTGCTCCAGCAAGAATGAGTGAATCCCCCGGAGTAGTTACAGCCGGCGATGGCGCGTTCCCCAACACAAGATCAACCGATCCTGCAACAAAATCCATCGGCTGACCAAGGTCGAGCCAGTAACCGGGATCAACAACGCCCATGACAAGTCGATCAGATGCTAAAAGAGCTGGAAAAATCTCACGCTCAACCGAAACTGCTCTACCCGGCGGGATTGATTCAATTACGGATCGAGTGAATACATAGCAGCCCGCATTAATTTGATCGGTGACGATTTCTTCAGGGGTTTGTGGTTTTTCGAGAAATTGCAGAACACGGCCATCACTTGATGTTGGCACAAGTCCGTAGGCTCGCGGATCCGCCACGCGGGTTAAATACAGAGTTACATCGGCTGCACTCGCTTGGTGGGTGGAAATGAGGGCATCGATATCAAGCCCGGTGAGTACATCTCCGTTGAAAATAACAACGGGGTCTTCCGGACCGCCTTGCAAGAAACTCGATGCAAAACGAATCGCTCCACCGGTACCCAGTGGAACCTCCTCCGTGGCAATAACAACGTCAATGCCTAAGTCGGCATCAGCGATGAAACTGGCGAAGACTTCGGCACGGTAACTGGTTGCCAACACAATCCGAGTTATCCCTGAATCGCGTGCTCGCAGAATCTGGTGAACCGTGAAGGGAACACCAGCCACCGGGAGCATCGGTTTGGGAGTGTTGATTGTCAAAGGGCGCAGTCGAGTGCCCTGACCGCCGACGAGGAGGATTGCTTCGCGCATAGGGGCAGCCTGCCATAGCTGGAGCGCGCCTCATGCGCATACACGTACGCTCAGCCGGGTGAAGTCGCAAAAGTTCAAGGATGTCTGGCAATTACTCAATAGTTTCCCCGATCCGCAGCGTCCTTTCATCACAACAAATTTCCCCGCCACGGGTCGTATTGAACTCTCGGTTACGACTTTTCTTAATGGTGCGGCTAAGGCCGCTAACGCATTGCGTGACGTGATTGATGTGGAGCCTGGTACGCCAGTGCACGTTGATCTGGGGTGGTCCTGGCAGCAGGCGGTGTGGCAAGCCGGCGCACTGATCTCCGGGAATGACCTGGTGACACATAACCCGGAAGTCAGGATTGTCCCTGCCGGGCAGTCAGGAGCAACCGGTCCTGGCGATGCATTTGGTATTTCACTAGACGGCTGGGGTCGGCCACAGGGTTGTGAGGGTGAAATTACCGCCGAAGTTCTGGGCCAACCCGATGGGTGGATATACCCAGAATTTTTTGGGCAGCAGCAAGACGTCATTGAATTAGCACACCAATGGGGCCTTGAGCGAGGGGTCGGTCTGGGTGCGCGGATCGGAATCGATACTCGAGACACGGAACCCACTATTTTCATTCCGTTCCTGCTGCCATTAGTTTTTGGTGGGTCCATAGTCCTTAGCGACAACCTTGACGAGCACCTCGTTGAGCAGGAACAGATAACTTGCGTACTTGGCTAGTGAATCAGGTAACAGTTACTGCAATGACGGGACTCACGCCCGCTGCTTGGCGGTCATCAACTACGACTATTCGATAAAGGTAGCTCGATCCAGCAGGTGTTGCCTTCTTTATGGTGAAGGAGATCTTGCCACCGGCTTGTGTCTTCTTCGTACCGATAGTTCGCCATTCACCAGTTTCAGGGTCGCCATTCACCAGCACTTGGTGCCATACCGTGAGACCTTTTTTACCCGGACGCATCTTGGCCTTAATGGTGAAGGACTTCCCCTGCTTCTTGGTCACGGCTGCCGGACTTAATAGGGAGACGGTTCGTTGTTTGACACTGGGCACGACACCAATGGCGAGTTCGGTGCTCGTGCCAACAATTACTGTCTTTTTGGTTGTCACAACCCGGTACACAAGGGTTGTTGCAGGTGGCCATGGATCTTTGATCGTAAACGAGACCTTGCCCTTAGCCTTGGTCTTCTTTTTCACAAGAGTTGTCCACTCTTCACCCACGCGTTGTTGTAACCACACGCGTAATCCCTTTTGGGCCGGGTCAACTTTGGCTTTGATGTCGAATGGTTTCCCGGCTGGCTGATCAACTCTTGCCCCGGTGAGAAGTTCAACAGAGCGTTCGCTGGGGGGAACCTCAACAACAGGGACGCCCGGCGCAACCGGCTGGGCAACGGGAACGCCCGCGTTACCGTCAATCGCTGTGACGTAGTTTGACTTGAGACCGAACAGGCTGCGCATTTCATTTCCTGTTCTCGTTACGGAACTACCGTCAGCCAATGTTGCTGCAATCCTTTTAACAGCACCGGCGGTCGTGCGCTCCGTAACCGCAAGTTGCCACACCCCGGGTACACCAAATGCTTGCGCAGCTTGGGCTTGGGTGATCACCTTGGTCCACGAAGCATCAGGATTGGATGGATCCAGTGAATACGGGTCCGGTACTGAGATCAAGTAAGGGAATGTCTCCCCACCCCATGCCTCGGCGACCGCCTGTGATGCACCGCCATTTGACGAGGAGTAGAACGCCTTAATTGCTTTACCGTCGTGGAGAATCGCAAGACCAGTCGTGGGTGATGCATGGGTTGCGTTCACTGCTGCAAGCCAACGGCCACCTTGTGCACTCGCTTGTTTGGTCCAGCCGGTAAAAGCTTGATCCGAGAAAGGCCCGAAACCGTCATCGAGGTGACAATTACAACTCTTGCGAAGGCCCGCGTCGATCTTGGAAAGTGCGTAAGTCCGGGCCGCAAGAACCTGCGACTGGAGCGCTGCGTCAGGCCACGAGTTGGAAACCTCAGATATGCCGTAAAGGTATTCGTCATGGAGCCTTAACCTGTTGACGGCATTGAGCTGGGCCTTCCCACCAACCGTGATCGGTGTTACCTCGACGTAGCCGTAACGGAATCGACTCCCCGGTTGTGACAACGGGCGGGCCTGGTTAGTCACATGAACAATGGTGGCGCCCAGCGGCCGAGCGGTAGCCGAAGGACCTTGGCCAATGTCACTCGAGACTCCACCGGTAATTCGAACAACTTTGACCTGCCCACCGGCACGTTGGAATTGGAAAACATCAGCTGGGCTGCCGGTAGTGATGACACCACCCACGGAGACTTCGAGTGCACCGCCGGTTGCATCCAGGGCTTCACTTTGCATGTCAATCCGTGATTTTTGGTACTCGATATTGACCGAGATCTCCATGTCGTCCTGCACTGGTACAACTTGCGTTCCCGGGTAGTAATAGGTGACTATCGAGGTTACGTCCATCCCCGCATTGGCCATTGCTCGCGCTCCCCATTGGGATAATCCGACCCCGTGCCCGTATCCCGAACCGGTCAGGGTGAAACTCGCTGGTGGAGCGCATGGATCCGGTGGTGAATCAGTCGTTGCCAATACTCGTGCTTGACCCACCCAGGGATAAAGAACCTCACCGTTGCCCGTTGAATTCATTGTCACCGTGTAGGTGCCGGGTGGCACCGGCTGACCAGCATCATTTTTCTTGTCCCAATCAATACTGAGTGCTCCAAGTTCACCTTGTCCACCACTCATGCTGCGTACGACTTCCCCGCATTGCGAACGAACAGATAAATTCCATTGCAGCGGAGCATTTGTGACTGCGGCAATGCGTACAGGTTGGGCCTCACCCCATTTGGCCGGTGCGGCTGCTGGATTGATCATGCTGGCGCCCATTTTTGCTCCAGCGGCGGCACGGATTGCCGGTAATTGCGATTCCAAGTACTTGCCTGGGCAAGAAGTTGAACCGATGTCACCATGGCCACCAACGACTAATGCGGTTGCGGTTACCCCAGGTTTGTAATTTGACGTTCCGGCGTCAGAGTCAGAAACAAGTGTTGTTTGTCCGTTGGGATCCCGGTGATTCATCGATAACTTCCAGGCAAGCAGTGAAGAAACCGAGTCAACCATTGCAACCATTTCAGGGTCATTAGGTTTAAATTTTTGGAAGTTTCCCAGAGCTGAGATCGCAAAAGTTTCGTCATTGAAACCAGCCGTGTGACCACCAACTACGGCCTTGTCCACTCCCCCTCCACGCCCTTCATAGAGTCGACCGAAGCGATCAACGATAAAGTTGTAAGCCATGTCGGAGTACTTCAAGCCCTTAGTGAAATACGTATAAAGATTCCGCATTTGCGCGGGTGCTTCTTCTGGCGTGTAGTTGCTTTGACTCGCAGTGTGATGAATAAACGCAGCCTTGATTGTGGGTGCTATTTTCGGTCCACTTCGAGTCAAGCTTTCGTCAGCACCCCACTGCGACCTCGAGATGATCGCCGGCATTGGCGCGCTTACCGTGCTCGCGGCCACCGTACTTACTGGCCCTGCGTTTGTTGAATCAAAGTCAGGTTCAGGAATTGTTGCATCAGATTTGATCGATGGCGAATCAAGTAAGACCATTGACGGCTCGGCGACCTCAACTCCGTCAGGTGTGTCAATGCGCACCTCCACACCGGTTGCCGAGTTGGTCAGCAAGGGCTGGGTTCCATAGAGAATGTTTTCCGCTTCGGCGCCATCGGGTTGGTCCATCGAGATCTCAAGTGGTGTCCACGAACTCCAACCTGAGTCTTCCTTCACTCGAACGAGAACACGGGTACCGACAGCGAATGGCTCAACCGAAGTAACCCCCACCAATGTGAATGGTTGTGTGTCCGTGTTACGCGTTGCCACAACCGGCTCCAGGTCGGTGAATTGATCAACCTGATGCGAATGATGTTCATCCGAGGCCGGCGCCAAAGAGAGAAAATCCACCGAGTGCCCGTCACCAGACTCTTGCACGAAGGAGGCCTGTAGGGCCGACTGGGATTCCGTGATAATCGTCGGGTCCACACCAACGAGTTGTATGTGCTGCTCAATAAGTGGAGGTGGTGTTTCCGCGGTGGGCGGTGATCCGGATGGGAGTGAACCCAAAACGGGCAGGACGAGGCTGGCCGAGAGCACCGCAATAACTGTCAGAACACCCCGGATGCGGGGGGTGCCTGGCTTTGGATCAAACAACTGCCCACACCTTCCTCATCGTGATCAAACGTCCCACCTGCCACACAGGCCCCATAAATTACGTCTCAGTAGTGTCACACACACCCACCGCCTGCACCAAGCTCCGCCTCGCACTACTTGCCCACATCTGACTGAGGCGCCTCCCACTTAGCTCAAGGGCCTCCCACGGAGGGGAACCAATAAGGGCTTTGGGTGCGTCCTAGCCTCTGATAGCAGGCTTCCCGCTTACTATTGAGGGT
>CAMCYV010000110.1 GCA_945885645.1 Bifidobacterium breve
GATCTTGCTTCAACCGCAAACCTTCCCGTCGTGGCAATTGTGGGTCGCCCCAATGTGGGCAAATCAACCCTGGTGAACCGCATGATTGGTCGCCGGGAAGCCGTTGTGGAAGACGTGCCCGGAGTGACGCGCGATCGAGTGAGTTACGAAGCTGAGTGGAATGGCCGAAAGTTCCTAGTGATGGACACTGGCGGTTGGGAGCGCAACACTCGAGGCATTCACGCCCAAATTGCGGCGCAGGCCGAGCGAGCTATTAATGAGTCCGATGTCGTCGTGTTCGTTGTTGATGCAATGGTCGGTGCAACAACATCAGATGAATATGTCGTGGAAGTAATTCGCAAATCTGGTAAACCCGCAATCCTCGTTGCCACGAAAGCCGATGATCACAATGCTGAATTAGAAGCGACGGCACTGTGGGGGCTAGGGCTAGGGGAGCCGCATCCTGTTTCGGGCCTGCACGGCCGACGCTCGGGAGACCTGCTCGACGCAATCGTGAAGGTGCTTCCTGAGACAGGATCGGGTCAAAGTAAGGAAGGTGCGCCCCGAAGGGTGGCGTTGTTGGGCAAGCCAAACGTGGGAAAATCTTCACTGCTCAATGCCCTTGCGGACTCAAATCGGGTTGTGGTCGACGATGTGGCGGGAACAACGGTTGACCCAGTTGATGAACTTGTTGAAATCAAGGACCGACTGTGGTGGTTTGTTGACACCGCCGGTATTCGGCGTCGGGCGAAGGAGGCTTCCGGTCACGAGTATTACGCAACATTGAGAACTCAGGCGGCGCTTGATCGGGCTGAGGTTGCGATTGTCCTCGTTGACGCGTCTGAACCATTAAGCGAACAGGATCAGCGAATAATCACCATGGTGATTGAGTCCGGGCGGGCTCTGGTTATTGCTTTCAATAAGTGGGATCTGACAGATGAGGACCGTCGGGGATACCTAGCGAAGGAGATTGATCGGGATTTAGCGTCAGTCGCGTGGGCTCCGACAGTCAATATCTCGGCCAAGACGAAGCGTCACGTGGAAAAATTAGCGCCAGCGCTCGAATTGGCTTTGGACAACTGGGATTCCCGGATTCCAACCGGCGCACTGAACCGGTTTATCGCTGACTTGACGGCTGCGCACCCCCACCCATTGCGTGGTGGCAAGCAACCGCGCATTCTTTTCGGTACCCAAGTTTCCGCGTCGCCACCAACATTCGCCCTGTTTACTACCGGGTTCCTAGAGGCTGGATATCGCAGATTTATCGAACGGCGGTTGCGCGAGGACTTTGGCTTCGATGGCACTCCCATTCGAATCGTCATGCGTGTCCGTGAAAAGCGGTCTCGTCGCTAGAGGTGTTCAATTGGTTTCGCAATCATGAGATAGGGTTGCTACTCGTGTCGCGGGCTGTGGCGCAGTTTGGTAGCGCGTCCGGCTGGGGGCCGGAAGGCCGCAGGTTCAAGTCCTGTCAGCCCGACAAAGATAGTTCGGTTGCGAAGATGGTTTGGTCGCAGAAGCCTAGACGACAGCCATGATGACGGCGATGATGAGCGAAGCAACGGCGAAGTACCACAACACAACACCGATCGCCGCAATACGAAGAGGTGCCCGGTACTCGCCTGCAGCGATGGTGAATGCACGGTGGTAGATCGTGTGAAAGCCCGTAGCGGCCCTGCGTGCATCACCTGATGGATCGCGTTGGGACCAGTAGCTTCGCTCGCTGGACAAACCCAGCAGCACGAAAACAAGCCCAAATATGAAAAAGGCGATTGCAAAGAACACGACGGTCTCGGTTGCGATACTCACCCATGAACCCTACTGGGCCTAAAGTATGGGGGTGCAGCGACTCGTAGACGTGTTCCCGTCGGTCAGTGCAAGCCAGATTGTTGCCGAGTTGATCCCGCCGCAGCAGTTTGCTGATTCAAGTTTTGTGAACTACATCCCCAGCCGTGATGAACCGACCCAAGTTGCTGCTCGAGAAGGCGTCGAGGCGTTCGCGCAACGAGTGGGAACGCCGGCTCCCAAAGGATTCTTTAAAAAAATTAAAATTCCTGAAGGTCGCCCCGGGGTCTACCTCGATGGAGGGTTCGGCGTCGGAAAAACTCACTTGCTAGCCGCCCTCTGGCATGCGGCACCTCAGCCCAAATCTTTCGGCACTTTCGTTGAATACACGAATGTAATTGGGCTGCTCGGATTTCGAAATGCTGTCGAGCAATTCGCCAATCGTCAACTCGTGTGTATCGACGAATTTGAACTGGATGACCCGGGGGATACGGTTCTTATGTCAACATTTCTCAACGAACTTGTAGATCGCGGAGTTAACGTCGCAGCGACATCCAATACGCTACCGGACCGTTTGGGTGAAGAACGTTTTGCAGCGGACAATTTTCTGCGCGAAATTCAAGGATTGTCGGCTCACTTCGACGTGATTCGGATCGAGGGCCCCGATTACCGTCAGCGTAACTTGGAATTGAACCAGAAAGTATTCACGCACTCTGGGGTCGAGAAAATCTGTGCAGCGACTAGTGAGGCTGCGCTGGACGAATGGCAGGACCTTCTGGATCACCTGTCCAAGGTTCACCCTGCCCAATATGGACCCATGGTGGAAAACTTATCTTTGCTAGGGTTGCAAAACGTGAGTGTGGTTCGAAATGAGAACCAAGCCCTGAGAGTAGTGAGTCTGGTTGATCGGCTGTATGACCGTTCAGTACCACTAGTGAACAGCGGGGTGGACATTACGAGCATTTTCACCGACTCAATGCTTACGGGTGGTTACCGGAAAAAATATTTTCGAGCGCTTTCCCGGCTCGCCGCGCTTGCCCAATTGGGCGCACTAATGGTTGAGTAGGATCATGGAAATTTCCGGCCTCCTCAGCGGCCTCTTTGTTGGAATAGTTATCGGACTCATTGCTCGAATCTTGGTACCGAGCATGCAGCCCATCGGATGCTTCGTCACCGTTCTCATTGGCGTCGTCGGTGGGGCGGGAGGGGCATTGATCGGTAACGCTGCGCAATGGGGTTTCTGGCTTACATTCGGAACCCAAATCCTGATCGCGACCATTCTTGTTGCAATCGTGGCGGCTGCCTTTAAGAGGGGAACTTAATCGCCGGGTATTGGCCGTTAATTCTCAGTGGAAGCGAGGGCATCAGTAAATGTTGCTCACTGACGACAACCTTCGCGAGTTGTTGGCTGGCGGCAGGGTCATTGAGTAAGTCTTCTGGCATGGCGAGGAGATCTGCTGGGACGTCGGCAAGCCGCAAGACCTTAACGAGTTCGGCACTGGAATAGTTCGCAAAGGCCAGCGAGATAATTTCCTTCAACTCATCTTGGTGAGCAACTCGAGAGCTATTGGTTGCAAAGCGAGGGTCGGCTAATAGGTCTGGTAAACCAATACTGCTGACAAGCCGGGTGAATACGGCATCGCCACCAACACCGATCATGATCTGGCCATCGCGTGTTGGAAACAAGCCATATGGGGAAAAGGCGGGATGACCGGTTCCCGCCCGAGTAGACGCTTCCCCGGTGAATTGATGTGCGAGCAGGTGATAGGCGCTCCAGTTCACCCCTGTCTCAAACAGTGACGTGGAAATACTTGATCCAAGTCCTGTGATTGACTTCTGATAAAGGGCGGCGAGCACGCCAATTGCCAGCCACATTCCCGAACCCATGTCCAGGATCGAAACTCCAGCACGGGCCGGTTCAGTTCCACCAGTAACTCCGATAATTCCTGTTCGGGCCTGGACTACTCCGTCGTATCCGGGCTGGTCCAATTCATCGGGATGCGGTCCGTAGGCGTTGAGAAAAGCGGTCACCAATCCTGGGAAAGCCGACGATAGGGCAACCGCATCTAATCCAAGGTCTGCGAGCTTGTGCGGTCTTAGATTGCTCACCAAAACATCAGCCGTGGCGAGCATCTCGAACAAATTTTCCCGATCGATGTGAAGTCGCAAGTCCAATGTGACAAATGATTTATTGCGATTGACCACATAGAAATATGCCGAGACGTCATCTTTCGTTGGTGACATCCGACGACTGTCATCACCAGCTGGAGGTTCAATATGGATTACTTCTGCGCCTAAATCAGCCAGAATTGCAGCACTGAAAGGCGCGGCGATATTGGATGAAAGGTCTACAACCACAACACCCGCAAGTGGCAGGGGTTGTTCATGGGATGGCACGTTCACAGAGTACTGGAAATCAACGCACATTCATCAGGACCGTGTAAGACTTACGCCATGGACTACTTTGCTATGTTGGAGGAAATCCAACGAAATGGTGGAGTAGCTCAAATTGAGTACGCAAGTGAACTGCTCACGCGAATCGCGGCCAATCCTGACGACTCTCGTCTGTATGAAGAGGCACATTCGCTCTATGACTCTTATGTGAATGATCCATATTTGACCAGGAATCAGGACTGAACTGGCCGTCTGCTTACAGCAAGAAAGTGGGCGATACAGGAATCGAACCTGTGACCTCTTCCATGTCAAGGAAGCGCGCTAACCCCTGCGCCAATCGCCCGTTGTAGAACTCAATTCAGTTGTGGTGTTGCAGGTGAGAGGTGGAGACGGGATTTGAACCCGTGTACACGGCTTTGCAGGCCGTTGCCTCGCCTCTCGGCCACTCCACCAGATGGGTTTGTGATATTCGCGAACCCTTCGAGCGGACGACGGGATTCGAACCCGCGACCCTCACCTTGGCAAGGTGATGCGCTACCAGCTGCGCTACGTCCGCACACTCACGGGCGTGTGCCCATCAAGCGAGAGCCAACACTATCTGACCACGAATCACAGGCCCAAAGCGGAGGTCTTTAGAGGACCCGGGCAGGCTATAACCATGATCGAGTCAGGTTCCCCGGGGTTTGGCGCAACCGCGACACCAATGGCTCGATTCGGCGCTGAATACGGATATGACTTAGCAGAGTTGAGTAACGACATTGAATCGGTCCAACGGGGTGGTCGCTGGGCAGTAATGATCCCTTTCTTCGGAGACCCTGTATTCGCGCGCTTTGCATCTTGGGAGAGTGCCCCCCGGGAGTCAACCATTGGATTTTGGCTTGGAGTTGATAGTTCAACGTGGACCACCTCGATGGATCGAGAAACATATGAGCGGGCCGTTGAAACCACTCGAAGCGCCATCTCAAAAGGTGATGTCTATCAAGTCAATATTTGTCGGATTAGATCTAATGGGTGTGCCCCCGATTCGGACATCATGG
>CAMCYV010000111.1 GCA_945885645.1 Bifidobacterium breve
AGAAGACTTGCATCCAAATGGCTTAATTGAGACATAGGAGAACTTATGTATTCGTGCAAAGAACTATTCAAAAAGGCCCTAATCGTGGGAATCGCTACCACGGCAGTCTCAACCGGCACCACATCAATTTCAGCCGCCCAAAGCACTGAAACCAAAGTTGTGGTTATGTATTCGGAGAATAAGAGCCTTGCGTTGGTGGATACCAGTAAAGCGGGAATTGATCACGGGGATTTATTTCATAGAGAAGATGCAATTTCTCTGAAACTAGGTGGGCCAAAAATTGGTGTTTCCTATTCACAAGCTGAAGTTATTTCTTTCAATCGCGAAAGCAATGTTGATGTTCGGCGCGTCTTTATCCAGGTCCTTCTTCCCAAGGGACGCATGTACTTCGAGGGAATAACTGAACTCGGTCTCGGGACCACTCCCGCCCCAGGCTGGACCAATGTCTATGCAATCCTTGGTGGAACGGGAATTTATGCGAGTGCTCGAGGAACCATGACCACTCGACTACTTCCCGATGGAAAAAATTGGAAGTCCACTGCAAAATACACTGTCAACTGAAATTAGTTCAGCGCTAGAGTGTCAAACAAGAAAAAATAGAAAAAACTGATGACGTCTAGGGAGTTTCGCGTGTCCGTTCCTGATTTTGTTTCTGAAGCACTTTCACACTCGATTGAGTTGGCTATTGAGAATGTGGCTTTGGGCGGCGGACCTTTTGGTGCTGTGATCACTTCTCCCGCTGGGGTGGTCGCTACAGGCGTTAACCGTGTCACCCGGGATCTGGACCCAACAGCTCACGCGGAAGTGTGCGCTATTCGCAGTGCGTGTCGCGAGATTGGTTCTTTTGATTTAACCGGCTTTGTTTTGGTGAGTTCCTGTGAGCCGTGCCCGTTGTGTTTGGCGGCGTCCATGTGGGCTCGTGTTGGCAGTATCTTTTATGCCGCCGATCGCACTCACGCAGCTGCCGCAGGCTTTGATGACGCAGCTTTCTATGAGTTGATGGACACTCCACGTTCCTCGTGGCCCTCATCCCCTACCCAGGTCAACCATTCTCTTTTTGACGCGCCCTTTGACTCTTGGCGTGCCCTTGATTCGCGTATCGAGTACTAGTTTCTTTTTCTAGCCCCCGGCGATCCAGGTGAGTCCGGCTGAGAACACGAAGCCAGCGGCGCCAATAATTCCTGCCCAGTTCTTTACGCTTCGCACTGCGATCGGAATCATTTCGTTGATGACGACTACGAGCAGCGCGCCTGCAGCGATCGACTGAATAATCGCTTGCATCGAATCTGATGCCCCGGACATCACGGTGAAGCCTATGGCCGCGAAGACCGCTCCGAGGACAACGATCGCAGCGAACCTAAGCAGGATCTTGCCCATGACGAGACCACCAGCAAGTAGCGCAGCAGCGATGCCGATTGCTTCGGGGATTGCAGAAATAAAGATGGAGCCGACGAGTGCTGCGGAGACACCGACGGTTGCCGTATGAAGGGTGAGTCCAACCGCGAGGGACTCGGGAACACCATCGATGACCATACCGATTGTGAGGTTGCGGGCCTCCTTCTTGGAAGCGCCGTGCGTTACTGCTACGTGCCCCGCAGTACTCGGTGCACCTTCGGTGACTTCTATTGCCTCAGCTGAATGCTCTACCTCACCCTTGCGTTCAAGTAGTGCGATAACGCCGAAGTAGATGAGACAGCCGATTCCAATACCCAGTGCCGTGGGGCCTGCTCCCGCTTCGTCATAGGAAACAGCAACAAGGTCGATTGCGACAGCCGAGATGACGGCGCCAGCACCGAAGGCCATCAGTCCACCGACAATCACAGGTCTTTTAAGTGATGGGAACCTCCACACCAGAAGGGCTCCGACCACAAGGGCAGATTGAGCGATGGCACCGAAGAGAGCTGCTTCCCACATGAAGTGGAACCTACACCCTTCATTAACTGAATCAAAGCTTAATTCAAACGCCGAGGTTCCCTGAAAACAAATAGGCAGTCCCCGAACTCCCTAAGGAATTCGCGGGACTGCATAGATGTTGTGGCCAGTCTGGGTATTAACTCACCCAGAAGAACCGACTGTTGACGGTTGGTGCGTAACGCGCATCACTGGAGGGGACCGTTGGCAAACCGCTCACCGAAGGGAAGGTATTCAGGTAATCGAAGAGGGTCTGCTCATAGGAGATTCCGAAGTTCACCTTCAGAGGGGCGCTTTCAAATGCCGCGTAGTTGTCTCCACCTGATGCAGTGAACGAGTTTGTGACAACGTCGACTACTGGTGCAGTCGCAACCGGAACACCGTTTTGCACTATTGCTGTTCCGTCGTCCAAGATGATCGAGCGAACGCGTGTTCCCTCGGTCGTGATCGTGCCTGCGGTGGCATTACCTACCGGTGTGGAAATAACCTGAGCCGTTCCACTTCGAGAACAAGTGACCTTCATGCCCGCGGTCTGCAGGAACTGGCCTCCGCCTGATGTGCTGATCGAGCAAGAGCGCTCGAAGATGCTTTTCAGTTGGGTTGCCGTCAAGTCCTGCACAACCGTTAGACGGTTGTCGAAGGGAAGCAAGCTGAAGGTCATGGCGCGCGAGATGGGACCTGCAACGCCGGTCTCCGGCAATGAGTTGATGCGAATACCGCCACCGTTGGTCGCAGCCACCACGCGATTGGTCGCTGAGTTCGCGGGTAGGCCTGCAGCTGCTGCTCGTTGACTGTAGGAGTTCATGAATGCATCAGCAACCAAGTTCCCACCATTTGTTTCGACAGTGCGAACACCTGGGGTGGTAGCACTACCGCGCTGAGTGTTGAAAACAATCTGCGAGGAGGCGAAAGGCACTTTCTGACCAGCGAGACATCCGGTTTCCAGTGGGGTTTGAACATCCTTGACGATCTGAGGATTAGGGACAACCGCGTCGGTCACACCCAAAGCTGCAGATGCATCGCTTTTGATGACAACTCGGCGAGGGAATGAAGTTTTCTGATTGTAGGTAACAACCTTCCCGGCCTTATCGAAGGTGACGTCAAGTCGACCCAGATATTGGTAGTTACCTGCGGTGGTAACCATCGGGACCTCTACCGCATTCCGTGCCGTCACCATCGTTGGGTATTTACCAACGGGTGCATTTGCTCCCGGCAGAAGCTGAACCCCGTTAGGAATGTCTGGGTTGGCAAGTAGGTCATCGCCACCTCCGGCAACTGCAATATCAACGCCACGAAGCCTTTGGATCAACGCAGTGTCGACCGAGATGCTCTGCATATGGCTAACCATGATTATTCGGTTGAGGCCCTGCTTCTCGAACGCATTGATCTGCTTTTGCAACTGAGCCGCTAACGCGTCAAGGTCAGTGGATGCTACGACCTGGACGGGAAGTGGAGAAGAAATCGACTGCAAGGTTGGTGTGATTGCCGAAACAATCCCGAACTTGTTGCCCGTTTGAGGGTCCGTAAAAATCGCACTCGCACCAACAACCTTTTGATTCGTAACAGTCGTCGTGTCAACGACACCGCCCTTGGCGAGAAGTGGACTCAGAGCATTGGATGGAGCGAAATTCAGATTGCCGGAGATGAACGGCTGGTCCACTACATCTGATGTCGTGCGGTACGCCTTGATGTAACGGGCAAGGAAAGCGGGGCCGTAGTCGAACTCGTGGTTACCCAGAGCGTGGACGTCGTAGCCCATCTTCTGCTGCGCAATGGCATCCCACACGGGAGCGGTCGACGTTGGGTTTGAGGGCTCTGAACAAATCAGAATGTTTGAAGCTAAGAATGAGTCGCCCGCATATGTTGCGAAAACGCTGTTACCGCGGATCGCCTTCGCTCTTGCGCGCTCCCGATCCAAAACGGTCTTGAATGCCGCGGCGCTACCCGTTCCCAGTGCTGTGCCATTCACAGTCACCGTCTGGGGAAGTAGTGCGGACTCCCCGTCATTGTTATGCAGAAGCGTTAGGGTCACGTTCCCTTCGGACGCCGAAGCGGTATTGACGATGGCACTTGAAGCGATGAGAGCTCCTGCCGACATTGCCACAACGGCAGCTATCGAAATTCGATTGACCTTCACGAACACTCCTTAGGGAACGGTTGATTTTATTTAGGTGAAAATTAATGGTCATCCGTTAATAAAGGAGTTTTCTCTGGTGTACAAATAATGAACAGTTAAATAATCGAAGGTTCATCTACTTCGGAGGGGTTACCTCCATCATGGGAATTTGCGTCGGTACCCCTCCGGCTTTCCCAACCCATCTTCATTTATTCTAATACAGCTCAGAACCACCCGAGAACGTCTCGATTTACCTAGAAGCTCGGAAAGGGTGCAACATGAGACTCAGCAAATCGACTGCGGCATCAGCGTTAATTGCTGCCATGGCTGCCGTATGCCTCGTGGCCTCGAGTGCCCCCGCACAGGCTGCGAATCCGTCTTATCTATTCACCGTGCAGGCCGTAGCGGGCTCGACCGTGCTCGGCCAAACCTCAAAAGGCGAGGACGAAAGCTTCACTCTCACCATGCGCGGGGTCGACCCGGTCACCAAATTCGCTGACCGACCGTTGCGCGCAGCCTCGGTGATCAGCCCAGCAGCCCTGGTTTCGAATTGGGATTCCTGGTTCGCCGATTCTCCCCCCAACGCCGTGCTGACCTTCGCCGGTCGCGCCGGTGAGGCGCCGCAGTCGATCGTGGTCACGCTTACCCAACCCCGCTACGAGCGCACCGGTCACACATTGACATTTACGGCGTCGCGCACCTATCGCACGGTGGAACCGAGTGAAAAGGGCAAGGGATGGAAACGGCCCGCGACCCCTCGCACCTTCACGAGCGTAAGTCTGTTCATCGACGATGCGGGTGACACTCAAACCGGTGCATTGACCGCGCAGTTGCAACAGGCAATGCAGCAATACGTGTTCTCGCCCAACAACGCAAGTACATGGGCCGCAGTGGCATCAGCGATGAGTTCGATTCTGACAACGGCGTGGCAACAGGGGACCTTGATGGGTCCGACCGCAGCGAGCGCTTTCACGGTCAACTGCCAACCGAACGCGCAGCAGATCCTCAACGGATATCTCTCGTGTGCCGTCAGCATGCAATTAGCCAGCGGTGAGAACTACACCACTACTTTGACGCAGATGATGGCCGCATCGGGCTAGGACCGAATGGTTCACCGCCTTAAGAGGAGGGCTCGTATTGAATCTCGCCCCC
>CAMCYV010000112.1 GCA_945885645.1 Bifidobacterium breve
TTGTTGATGGTGAGAAGGCGCTCCGAGGTTCGCCAATAGCGAAGTCGGGGAGCGAAAATCCTCTGATGTGAGTCATTCCCATGGTCGGGGTCTTCGCCACACTAGGTTGGGTCAGTGGCCACGCCCAAAAATTCGCCCGCCTCACCGCAGGACTACACAGCCAAGAACATCGCGGTTCTTGAGGGCTTAGAGGCGGTACGTAAGCGCCCCGGGATGTACATCGGCTCAAATGATTCCAGAGGCTTGATGCACTGCCTGTGGGAGATTGTTGACAATGGCGTTGATGAAGCTTTAGCTGGATTTTGTACCGAAATCTCTGTCACCCTACTTCCTGATGGCTCAGCCGAAGTCCACGACAACGGTCGTGGAATCCCCATTGACATCGAAAAGCGGACCAAGCTCTCTGGTGTCGAAGTCGTCATGACCAAGCTTCATGCTGGCGGAAAATTTGGCGGTGGTTCCTATGCCGCGTCGGGCGGTCTTCACGGCGTCGGTGCATCTGTCGTTAATGCGTTGTCATTACGGCTTGATGTGTCTGTGATACGCGGGGGCAAGATTCACTCAATGTCATTTCGCCGAGGTGTACCCGGAACTTTCGAGGAGGATGGCCCTCACGGAACTTTCGCTAAAAAGAGCGGCCTAACAATCACGGGGAAGGCTCCAAGAACCAAAAGCGGCACAACGGTGCGCTGGTGGGCAGACCATGAAGTCTTCACTAAAGATGCTCAATACGATCGCACAGCACTACGCGATCGAGCACTTCAAAGTTCTTTTTTGGTGCCAGGACTCACCCTGCGGCTCTCAGACATGCGCGACCCCGATGACCTTTGGCAGGAGAGTTTTGTGCACAAGGGTGGAGTCGCCGAATACGCGAGCCACCTCAGCACGGGTGAAGAGATTGGCGGTGTAATTCGACTCACCGGTACTGGGCACTTCGCCGAAACCGTTCCAGTCCTCGATGATCAGGGCCATATGACGAGTCAAGAAGTGCAACGGGATTTGGGTGTTGATATCGGTTTAGTCTGGAACACCGGGTATGACTCAACCCTTCGTTCCTTCGTCAATGTGATCGCGACTCCCAAGGGAGGAACGCACGTGATCGGACTAGAACGAGCCCTCACAAAAGTTTTTAACGAGTATTTGAAAGACTCAAAAATACTCAAAGCGAGTGAGGATGGTGTTACCAAGGAAGATGTCAGTGAGGGTCTCACCGCGGTTGTCGCGGTGCGACTTGCTGAACCGCAATTTGAGGGTCAAACCAAAGAAGTTCTTGGCACACCCGCAGCAACTCGAATCGTCTCAGCCGTGGTGGCCAAGGAGATGACCAAATGGCTGAAGACACCGCCGCGCGGCGATAAGGCAACAGCTCGGTTGATCGCTGAGAAGGTGGCTAATGCAATGCGGGCTCGAGTGGCTGCGCGCAGTCACCGCGACACTCAGCGCCGAAAGACGGCCCTTGAATCTTCCTCGATGCCGGCGAAATTGGTTGACTGCCGGAGCACGGATGTTGCTGAATCTGAACTTTTTATCGTTGAAGGTGACAGTGCGCTGGGTACCGCCAAGTCGGCGCGAGACTCGAAATATCAAGCGTTGTTACCGATCCGGGGAAAGATACTCAATGTCCAGAAGTCTTCACTGTCTGACATGTTGAAAAATACTGAATGCGCATCGATTATTCAGGTGATCGGTGCTGGTTCGGGTCGTTCATTTGATCTTGACCAGGCCCGTTACGGGAAAATCATTTTGATGTCTGATGCCGATGTCGATGGTGCCCATATTCGGTGTCTGCTACTCACGCTGATCAATCGCTATATGCGACCGCTATTGGAAGATGGACGCGTGTTTGCGGCGGTCCCTCCATTGCACCGCATCGAAGTTGTGAATGCGGGCAGCAAAGCCAATGACGTGAAGTACACATATTCGGATCAGGAAATGAAGACGGCATTATTGCAGGCGGAAAAACAAGGCAAGCGAGTGAAAGATCCTGTGCAGCGGTATAAAGGGCTTGGGGAGATGGACTCCCATCAACTCCGGGAAACTACGATGGACCCGGCCCGCAGAACTCTCCGGCGCATGACGATCTCCGATGCCGACAATGCGCTTGACGTATTCGATCTTTTGATGGGCACTGATGTTGCTCCACGAAAGGAATTCATTGTTTCTGGGGCCCAGAGCCTCGACCGAGAAAGGATAGATGCCTGATGAAGGACATGAACGTGTTTAGCACCGATTTTGCGGATGTCCTCGAAGCCAATAAGGAATATGCATTGCATTTCCGAGATAGCGGGCTCACCGGTGTTGCCCGAAGAGGACTGGCAGTGGTGACATGCATGGATTCACGAATTGATCCGCTAGCGCTTCTCGGCATGATGCCAGGAGATGTGAAGATTCTGCGTAATGCGGGGGCTCGCGTGACGGAGGACGTCCTGCGAACGCTGGTCTTAGCGAATCACCTCCTCGGTGTCGATCGTGTTCTCGTGATGCCACACACTGAGTGCCGGATGGCATCGGCGTCGGAAGAGCAGGTCCACGAGGCGATTTTCGCGGCTTCAGGCATTGATTCACGTGGAATTGAAATCAGAACTGTCGAAGATCAGGTGGGCGCCTTGAAAATTGACGTTACCCGGGTGCGCGCCTATCCGTTACTCTCTAAAACAATTGTGGTGGGTGGCGCTATTTTTGACGTTCACTCCGGTTTGTTGATGCCGCAGGATGTCTAAGTCACGAATTGAGATGAGGAGCTCATGAGGGTCGCGGTTATTGGTGCCGGGCCTTCGGGCATTTACGCAGCCGAACATCTCGCAATGGAATATCAAGTGGAAGTTGACGTCTACGATTATTTGCCCGTTCCTTTTGGCCTGGTGCGATATGGGGTTGCTCCCGACCACTATTCGATCAGGTCCGTTCGAGACAAATTGGCGGAAACGTTTGAGAACCCGTTAGTTCGCTTTCGTGGAAACGTGAAAATCGGCCGTGATATATCTGCACAGGAGTTGCAGGAGCACTACGACGCCGTTGTTTACACCTATGGTGCCTCACTTGACCGAGAATTAGGTATTCCTGGCGAAGACCACCCGATGAGTATTGCCGCTACCGCATTCGTTCGCTGGTACACCGGACACCCAGATGCGATCGATTTTGGTGAGTATTTGCCATATGCAAGCGAGATGGCGGTAATTGGATTGGGAAATGTCGCGGTTGACGTCACGCGCATCCTGATAAAGCCGGTGTCTGAACTGGAACCGAGCGATATTCCCCAACACGTCCTTGATGCGCTGGCTCGCAGCACCGTTCGCCGGGTACATGTCGTAGGTCGACGGGGTCCAGAACATGCCACGTTTACGACAAAAGAATTGAAGGAACTAGGCGAGATTCCTGGCGTTGACGTGATTGTGGATCCCGCAGATTTGCCTGCAGATTTTGCCCTAGCTGCTGCCTCGAACAAAGTAGTTGCCCGAAACCTTGAGGTCATGTCCGATTGGTCCAAACGCGAGTCACATGCCGAAAAGAGCATCCAATTTCACTTCTACTGTGCGCCCGTGAATATGGACTTGGAACGAGGCGTGTTGAGTGTGACCAAGATGAAACTCGAAGATGATGGCCGACTAGTTTCATCAGGGGAAGTGAAGGACATCGAGGCCCAAATGGTTATTCGAAGTATCGGTTACCGCGGTGAAGGGCTACCGGGAGTTCCCTTCGACCCGGAAAGCAATGTAATCCCAAGTGTGGACAGTGCAGTTGTTGGTCTTGAAAACTCATATGTCGCAGGTTGGATTAAGCGCGGCCCCTCGGGAATTATTGGTACGAATAAGAAAGACGCAGTAGCGTGCATAAATCAGCTTGTTTCAAGAAGGTCCGAATCAAAAGCGAGTAGTGCGGAAATGATTGACCAATTGTTGGCAGCCCGAAGTGTTGAAGTCGTTGACTTTGAAGGCTGGAAGAGGATTGACGCCCGAGAGAAGGAACTTGGGCAATCTCGCGGCAAGGAGCGAATCACTATTCACAATCGCGAGGATTTGATTCGGATTGGTCTGGGACGCTAGGTCCACGGATCATTATTGATTCGTGAGCAGGTGATACCAAGTATCGGATTTCAGGTCGCCGCCACAGGACGCCACGGTTGTCACAGGTGTTGAAGTGACAATGAAAGATTCGCTGGAGCTGTTGACCAGGGCGTCAATGTGAAAATCAGTGTCGTGCTGCTCGCACGAAAGAAATGTAATTTCCTGTGGCCACACGAAGGCATGAACCACCTGTTGCGCCGGCGGCAATTGAGTATTGCCCCTGATGAACCGCGAATCCACGCTGCCAGTCTCGAGTAAGTCCGCTACCGCCTGTGGCTCAAGGCGACCGAGCACAAGATTTTCGGGCAACCAAATTGCAGTTGGAGCGAACCGGTGACCCCCCAGGTGACTACATTCCAGGATTTGCCCATACAACTCGGGGGAGAGCACCTCTTTGCATTGGCCGATGAGGCTTCTCCCAAAGGTCGCGCAACATTGGTCACGTTTACCGTTGGTACAGATCAGGAGCATGGGTTTGGAGCGTTGGGTGTAAGCGAGGTCGGGTATGCCTTGTGAATTGAGCATTCCCTGAAGTAAGTCCGATTGGCCATTGGAGTACAAAAACGTTGCCTCGGGATAAGGGTCGATGCCCTTGGGTGTGCGGGCTATCAAGATTTGGGCGCCCTGCTCTTTCGCCCATGTTGCGAGATCACCGGATATCAACGTGTCCACTGGGCGATCACCCCATGCGCCTTGGTGAAAAACTATTAACCAAGATTGCGATACGGGTGCGGATCCCGCGAGGGGTGCTTGCGCATTGAGAATGCTGCATGGGGTGTCACCAGCCACAGGTCAAGATTCCAGACGAATGCTTATTGGGCCACCGATTGCGTCAACTGGGTGAGTGAGTTGTTCACCCGTCCCATCGCGTTTTCCGTCTGGACTGGGGAGGTTCGCAGCTTTCCCACTTGAGGTGGCAGCCCGAGCTGGTGTCGGGCCGCACCAGGCTCGCAGTAGTGAGTCTTCCCCCGACCGAAACTTGTGTGCCCGGACACCTGAGGTTGCTCTGCCTTTGCTTGGATATTGGGTGAAGTCGGACATTTTGCCGTGGCCCAATTCAGTACCCGGAAGTGCTTGACTCGA
>CAMCYV010000113.1 GCA_945885645.1 Bifidobacterium breve
CTGCATGTTGCCTGGGCCGTGTGGGTTGCCCTTGCACTTTATGTGTGTCTGCGGCCAAGAAGTTGGCGCTGGGCTGTGTGGCTGTATCCCGCGGCAACAACTTTTGTGGTGATAGGAACCGGGAATCATTTCATAGCGGATGCCGTCGCAGGGGCTCTTCTCGTTTGGCTGTGCTGGTTTGTGGCGTCGCGTGTCCACGCAACTATGCGCGGATCACGACAGGTGTCTGACGATAACTACCTAAATGTTGTTTCACAGGCCAAGTAATGTGTGAACCTGCACGTGCAACAATCCGACTATGACCGCGCCAGCACCAGATTTAGCACAGTTTTATGCGTGGCCACAAGGTTGGTGGGTGCGCGCAATGATGTTGCACACCCTTGACAGTGCATATTTCGGTCCTGATGGGGTTAGTAAGAGTTTGTCCAATCCGCGTGATCGAGAAGTGTTGCTTGAAGTTCGACGGTTGGCAGATGTCGTTCTCGTGGGCGCCGCAACCATCCGAGCCGAACGCTACAAGCCAATGCTCACCAATGCGGTGGTTGCGATCGTGTCCCCTTCGTTGAACCTTCCGTGGGAGGAGCCGCTTTTTGGTGAATCAACACATGCGCCAATTGTCTTCACGCGAAGTGAAGCGTTCAGTGCGAAAAGTAACAGCTCTGCATTTACATTAGCTATGCAAATGCAGGAGCAGAACAAGGTTCAACTTGTGCACCTTGATGACCCAGCAATTGATTCACTCACTTACCTTCGCGAGCAAGGTCACCAGCGGGTTGTGTGTGAAGGGGGACCGCGCCTACTCGAATCCCTCTTTCCATTCGTCGACGAACTGGATCTGACCACAGCGCCGTACTTGGTGGGGACAAAGCCCGAGGGTGTTCAGGACATTCAAGCTCGGGAAATGTCAGCACAATCTGCCGAATGGGAACTAGCGAATTGGTGGACCGAGGACTCTTTCACCTACGCAAAGTATTTGCGTCAAAAATAGCCGCGTAACTCGGTTAACCGGCTCCTTGCAGCGCCCAGAAGACAACAGCCGCAGCTGAGGCTACGTTCAGGGAACTCACGTCATTGGACATGGGTATGTGCACGCTTTGATCACAATTGTCCAAAGATGCCGCTGTGAGTCCCTCACCTTCAGTGCCCAGAATCAATGCAATTCGGTCATGCGAAGTGCCGGTGAATTGCCTAAGGTCTTGGGATTCTTTCCCACCAATGTTTTGTGGTGAAACCGCGACGGTGTGGAAGCCTTGTTCCTTGAGTTCATTAATCGATGAAGGCCAGTTGGGGATTCGGGTCCACGGCAACGTGAATACAGAGCCCATCGAGACTCGAATACTGCGACGGTAGAGCGGGTCGGCGCATTCAGGTGTGACCAAAACTGCATCTATGCCGAGTCCGGCAGCCGCGCGAAAAATTGCTCCAACATTGGTGTGATCAACAATATCCTCCAGAACAACGACACGTTGTGCTCCAGCGAGAACAGAATCAAGGCTGGCCATAGTGGGCCGTACCATTTCAGCAAGTGCTCCGCGGTGAACGTGGAATCCGGTGAGTTCCTCGAGCACGTCATGGGGACCGATGAAGACATCAATATCTCCGAAGTCATTGTCGGAGATGTTGGGGAGCAGAAGTCGCATTTTCGCCAGCCAGTTCTCCGCCATGAGGATCGAAACGGGGGTGTGACCGCAAGTGACCGCTCGCTCAATTATTTTGGCGCTCTCGGCAATGTACACGCCGCTTTCTGGTTCAGACTTCTTGCGCAATGCAACATCGGTGAGATCTCGGTATGCCAATAGTCGCGGATCATCAGCTGAATCAAGGGTGTGTATTGGCATTAGCCGCATTCCTGTAGAGCTTCATTAGAGACAGTATGGCATTTCGCCAAATCACCCCTGTCCTAGCTCAAAGGTGCGCCCTGGCCGGCAAATAATGCGTCAACCTGGGGCATGATTACTTCGGCGTAGTCCCAGGTGAGATGTTGATTGTCACGATGGGTGGCGACGCCATTCGCTTCTGCCGGACACATATTGTCAGGACAGATCAGCTCGTCGAGTGAAACCGAGACAACGTTGGGGTTTTCGGTCACGATAGCGCGAGTAATCTCCTCGAAGGTGAGTGTTCCCGTCTTCACATCTACTTCTTGATCACAGGATGCGGGCTCGGCCCCGGTTGAAAGGCAGTCCAACATTGAGGTTGCGGTCTCAGGAAGGGGTTCAATAATGACTATTTTGTTTGTGTATGGTGCGATTTGAGTAAGTGCTTTCTGTGTTCCCGCAGCAATGACATCAGCCCATCCAGGCTGATCGGCTGAGATGATTTCCCCGTTCACGAGTAATTTACGGCTGAGTACGGAGCGTGAAGCAAGCACGGTTACTGCGGGGCTGAATTCCTTGGCGGCTGAGATCGCTGGTTCCCAGAGGCGTTCCTGACAATTGAATAGTGTGTCTGTCGATTGTGGTGTGAGCGCGGGGATATCCATCCATGGACAACTTAATTTGGTGACGAAGACCACCGTGAAGCCCTTTTCCTGGGCATAGGCCGTGAATCCTTGTCGCCAAAAGTTTGCATGTGAATCGCCAACTACGAGAACGGTTTTACCCCCGCCGGTTGATTCAACGACGACATCAGCACGGGGTCCATCTGCTTCCTGCTGACCTTGGGTCGCGGTATTGATGAGCGTGGCCGAGGCATCGGGAACTCGCAGGATCACGAGAGATAACAGCGCGGCACCAATTGTCGCGACAAGGCCTATGCCAACGGCTGCCTTGCGGGCACGTGCTGTCGTTACTGAGATGTTGAGGACAGGTTTCTCCAGAAAGTGGTAGGTCGCCGCTGCAAGACCGATCGTCAGAACAAGTACCAAAGGCACCCGGTATCCCCAGAACTCCGGAATGACTCCGATCAGCCCGCCGAGAACAATCACTGGCCAATGCCAAAGATAAATCGAGTACGACCAGTTGCCCAAACTGTGCGCACTCCGGGTTGTCAGTGGGGCAAATACACGGGAGTTTTCCGCGGTGCTGATTCCCCACAAGATTCCTACCGTTGCGACCACACCGACAACACCCACTTGCCACGGGCCAAGGCTGGTCAGCGACGTACTCACAAGGAGAAGCAGAATAAGTGAAACGGCGCCAATCATTGGTGCTCGGCGAGTCAACGCGTTGGTTGGTTTGCCCAGTTGGTTCCATTTCAGCATGATTGCAGCGAGAGTTGCGCCGGCGATGAGTTGATAGGCGCGGGCAATCGTATTGAAATAGGCAGAAGTTTCATTCCCTGAATCCATCACCGCGGAGATTACAAAAAGTGCGATGAGAAGTGAGACAAGAAACGCAATATTGAAGCGTTCGCGAATTGAGCGAATCGCAAGAACTCCGAGCATGACAACCGGCCAGACCAAATAGAACTGTTCTTCAACTGAGAGCGACCAGTAGTGCAATACCGGACTCACTGCGCTGTCTTGCGCGAAGTAGTCGGTTGCTTGACCCATGAAATACCAGTTGGAGACATAAATTGAAGCGAATGAAAAGCCAGAACGATTCGTTGCTACTTCCAGTGGAGTGGCACATAGTTGATAGAGAACTGCGGTCACAAGCAACACAAAAAGAGCGGCGGGGAAAAGTCTTCGCGCTCTACGAGCGTAGAAACCCCATAATGAAATTGAATTGGTGCGAAGCCGCTCACGCAGTAAAAGTGAGGTAATCAGGAATCCTGAAAGTACGAAGAAGACGTCGACCCCGACAAAGCCGTTCCCAAAGCCAGGCATCTCCGCATGAAAAAGTACAACCAATATTGCCGCTAATGCCCGAAGCCCGTCAATCGGTGTGAGGTGAGTGAATTCAAGTGCGGATCGTGGGGCTGGCTCGCTGGTGGTTATTGGCGCCGACACCGAACAAGTCTCACATGCCGGTGGTGCTGCTACTGGGAGAGGAGGAGCTGACGTGCCATGACGATCCGCTGGACTTGATTTGTCCCCTCGTAGATCTGGGTGATTTTTGCATCGCGCAGCATTCGTTCAACCGGATAGTCCGTTGTGTACCCGTAGCCACCGAGGACCTGAACTGCGTCATTTGTGACAGCTACCGCGGTATCCGACGCGAAGCACTTAGCGGCTGCACCGAAGAACGTGAGATCTGACGAACTTCGTTCGGATCGTGCTGCTGCCGCGTAGGTTAGTTGGCGAGCTGCCTCAACCCGCATGCCCATGTCAGCAAGCATGAACTGTAGGCCTTGAAAATCCGCAATGGGCTTTCCAAATTGCTCTCTGGTTTTTGCATAGCTCAAAGAGAAATCGATTGCAGCTTGGGCAATACCCACTGCTTGGGCTGCGATCGTGATGCGCGTGTGATCGAGTGTACGCATGGCCAGGGGAAAACCCCCGCCCTCTTCACCAATGAGATTATTACCAGGAACTTCAACATTGTCGAAGTAGACCTCGCGCGTAGGTGAACCCTTGATGCCCAACTTCTTCTCGAGTGCACCGAAACTGACCCCGGGATCGGACTTATTAACGACGAAAGCGCTGATACCTTTTGATCCGTGATCTGGATTTGTCACCGCGAATACCGTGTAAAATTCAGCTTCACCTGCATTGGTAATCCAGCGTTTCGTACCGTTGATCACGTAGCCATCACCAACTTTTACCGCACGTGTTTGCATGGACAAGGTGTCAGAGCCGGCGTTGGGTTCGGATAGGCAGTACGAAAACATGGCACCGTCTTTAGCCATCTTGGTCAAATAAGTTCGTTTCATTTCTTCTGACCCGGCAAGGATCAACGGCATCGTGCCGAGTTTGTTGACCGCGGGAATCAGCGATGAGGATGCACATGCTCGAGCGACTTCCTCAATCACGATGCAGGTTGAGAGTGCATCTGCACCAGCACCTCCGTACTCCTCAGGAATGTGGGGTGCCGCGAAGTCCGATGCACAAAGAGCTTCATACGCCTCTCGAGGAAATCGTGATTCCGCATCAACCACTGCAGCGAAAGGAGCGATTCGATCATCAGAGAGTTGTCGGATCGCCTTTCGCAGAATTACTTGTTCCTCCGACAGTTCAAACATTGGATACGACATAGTTTTGGGTCTCCCTCAAGTCCTGATAAGTGTTCGAAGCCTAGTTGGGGCTGTCA
>CAMCYV010000114.1 GCA_945885645.1 Bifidobacterium breve
TGTGGGCGATTGTGGATTCCGGTCGTGCGTAACTGGCGGCTCAATGAGCGTCACTATGGCGCTCTCCAAGGAAAAGATAAAGCACAGACATTGGCTGAGTTCGGTGAAGAGCAGTTCATGTTGTGGCGCCGCTCATATGACACTCCACCACCACCCATAGATCTCAGCAGTGAGTTCGCTCAGAATTCCGATCCCCGCTATGCCACACTCCCGCCGGAGGTTGTGCCTAGCACCGAATGTTTAGCCGACGTTGTTAATCGTCTGATACCGTTTTGGGAGGACGTGATTGTTGCCGAACACCTTCGCCGAGACGAAACGGTTCTGGTTGTTGCACACGGCAATTCATTGCGCGCATTGGTTAAGCATCTCGATGGAATTTCCGATGATGACATCGCGGCCGTGAACATCCCAACCGGAATCCCCCTCGTGTACCGACTAGATACAAATTTGAATCCGATTGTTCCCGGTGGTGAATACCTCGACCCGGTTGCGGCCACCGAAGCTGCTGCAGCTGTTGCTGCTCAAGGAAAAAGAAGTAGCGATTAACCTATTGCTCGTTTATTGCATTCTCATTCGTCTCTGGCTTTTTCTTGCGAGTGATTCCTCGCGTAACTCTACTCCCGTGATGCTTAACCTTGTGCATGCTGCGCCTGGCCCAGGCAAATTCAGTCCCCAGAATTGCCAGACCGATAAGAATCACGACTATCCCAGGCCCGGGCAGAACAAGAAGTGCCACCCCCGTTATTAGTGTGACCGCTCCAACGGAAGCGGCCAGGATTTTCCTGATTGGAGTCGGCATCGACGCCCAAGAGTCGGTCCAACGCTGAGCCCATTGGGGTCTTGGCACGTTTCACCCGGGTCCGTCTTGATATCTGCGGCCGGTAATTTCAATCATCTTCGGACGAATATCAAACAGGTAAATCAGGGCAATGACGGTACCGGCAATACCAAAGATCGACAGTGCCAAAGATGGCGCCAGCCCAGCGAGAACAGAGACTCCAGTGAGTGCAACCCACAGCAGTTTTGTTTGCCGCCCGATGAATGGGAAGTATTCGGCCGGCCGGCGAATTGCATCAACTAAGGCGAAAATCTTGACGGCCAGCAGAATGGCCCAAAGTGCATACACCACGAGTGTTTCAAAGCCCATGGAATGATGCTAACCGATCCCCCCGGCAACCGATGCCCCCGGCATATGCAGAATCCCGCCGGTTTCCCGGCGGGATTCAAGAGCAGTAACTTGAATTAACAGTTAACTGATTCGGTATTAGACGCCAATTGCTTCGCGCACCAATGTGACTGTTTCACCGGCGCTGTGGCGAACCTTTGTTGCTGCTTGAGAGGCGGTTGCATAACCGTCCTTTGCCGCAGACTTAACCGCGTCAATGGCAGTTCCAACACCATCCATGTTTATGGCGGACATGTCAATTTTTGGGAAGTCCACCTTGGGAATATCAATTTTTGGCAACTCAACACCAAAGAAGTTGAATTTATTTGATGTGTTCATTTCTTCCGACATTTCATCCTCTTTCATTTTTATTGTGTTTTCTCTTCCGTATTCGATTCCGTGCTGGAACCGTTTTCTGCTTGGAATGCTGCATAAATCTGAAGCAGTGTTGTGCGTTGGCGCTCGGTCAAGGTTTGATCCGAAGCAATGGCAATGGTGACAACTTCGTCACCCGCACGATCGCTGAGAATTCCGGCTTGGACGTACAGGCTCTCCGCGGAGATCCTGAGTCCTTGGGCAATCCGATTGAGAATTTCAGCACTGGGTTTACGCAATCCGCGCTCAACTTGGCTGAGGTAGGGGTTCGATACCTCCGCCGCCTTTGCCAACTGACGGAGTGACATTTGAGCTTGGTCACGCTGGTCCCGGATAAAGGATCCGAGTCCACTGACATCTATTCCGGCCACGACTCCAGTATGCACCCAAGTGCTTGCAATTGCAAACGCAGGTGCTTGCTCTTGCTAATTACGTATTTCTCGGGGCGAATGAGGCTTCACATCCGCACGCTCACAACCGCACGCTCACGACCAAGGATCCGATAACCAGGGTCATGACACACAGTCCAAAGCAGGGAATAACCCACCGGATCAGCAGATTTCCCGTCCTGGTCATACTGGAAAACTGCACCACCGCGTAGTAACACAGAACAAATAATCCCGAGATGGCCAGGTTGAGCCCGATCCCACCGAACGTGACGAGGACGAGCACAACAACACTGGTCAGGATCTCCGCCCGTACCGGCACCGCGCGGGGACCAGACACGACCGCGAGCGCGGAGGGAAGCGGTCCATCATTCGCCATCGCAAAAATCATGCGGCCAATACCAATGTTGAGCGCGAAGAGGGCTGATCCTGCAGCAAGCACGACACCTACCTGAATCAGCCATGCGGGGTATTCAAAAATTGTGGCTAGCTCTTGGAGTGGAGAAGGTGACCCCAAGGTTTGTGGGAAGTTCAGTAGCACAATCGCAACAAGGAAATACAAGGCCAAAACAAGGGTCAGGCTAATTCCAATTGCCCACGGAATAACGAATGTTGGTCGTTTAACTTCACCCGCAATCACCGAAATCCTCGCGTAACCCGCAAAAGCCACGAAGAGAATCCCAGCGGCAGCAAAAATCGATACCAATGTTGGTTCCGGGGCCATTCCTGCGGTTACCGGCAGAGCTTCGTTGAGTTGAGAGTAGAAGATCAAAGACACAATTATCGCGACAACTATGGAAACGCTTAGCCCCATTGCAACCAAAGATAATTTAAGTCCTCGCAGGTTTAAGGCCAATACGACCAGGACCGCGATCACCGCAACAATTCGAGGATGGCCGGGGGCAAGGTAAGCACCTATCACAAGTGCCGCTGCAGAGGCCGAGGCAGTTTTGCCAATGATAAACGAGAAACCCGCGATGAGAGCCGCGGGTGATCCCAGGCAGTTTTTGCCATACACGTATCCGCCGCCAGACTGCGGAAAAATACCTGCCATACGTGCATTCGAAATCGCATTTAACGTTGCGATGGACGCCGCAATAAATAGTGAGATGAGAAGTGCTGAGCCCGCAAGTGAATATGCGGGTGACCATGCTGCAAAAACTCCAGTGCCAATCATGGAAGCAAGCCCAATCAGGACCGCTCCAGGAACTCCAAGAGTGCGAAGCATGGAAGTCACGCTAGCGTGGGGTGAATAGTTCCGACAACTTTTCCGCCACCAAGAACTGGCTGTTGGGAGTATTTCTCCACCGCGGATTCCGCCACCCCCAAATACATGAGAAGACCGGCCATCACCGCATTGCGCCCGGATTCTGCTCCACTTTCAAGTTTGAGAGCAAGCGCTCGCCCGTCATCAAATGATGCCGTGTAAACCCCAAGAGCTCCGTCTTTTGCCAATAGCCCAGGGATTACTCGCATGAAGTGGGTGACATCCCGTCTTGTTCCACCGACATATTGCGGGTGCGCCCGCATCGCATCAGCGACTATTCGCTCTGGACTTCCCGGGGCCGAGAGAACAGCGGTTTGTGAAAGACGGGCCAACCCGGGAAGTGTCAATGCGTGTGCCGGGGCACCGCATCCATCAACACCCTGAAAGGCGATAGTTTCACCGGACATCTCTTCGAGTTTGACTCTAATTGCAACCTGCAACGGGTGCTCCGGTGCGAGATAAGTCTCAATATCCCAACCATTAATCACGCACGTTGCCAACATACCTGCATGTTTACCCGAACAATTCATCAATATTGGAGACTGGTCTTCCCCGCGGGCAATGCAGGCATCTCGTTCAACAGAGTCGAGTGGGTAGTCCTCTGGTGTTTGCAGTGCGGCCGGAGAAAGGTTCACACTGGCCAGAATTTCGCGGACGGCATCAATGTGAAACCCTTCCCCCGAATGTGAGGCCGCGGTGAGCGCCTGTAGATGTTGCGGCAAGTTCAAGCTTGCTTGGGCCATTGCCACCGATTGGCCAATCTTGTTCGAAGAACGCGGATAGAACTCTTGGGTTGTGCTACCCCAACTGCGGACCACTCTTCCATCAGGATCAAGGACCACCGCGTGACCATAGAAGACACCTTCGGTGTGCCCGTTCCGGGAATATGCGGCAAGGGGAACCGCTGAGTTGCGAAGTGTTTCGATCGAAGGTCCCGAATTGCTGTTCACGATGCGATCATGACACGCTTGGGTAATGCGGGCGATAGTACAACGGGCAATTGATGCGAATGTGGTTGTTGATCACAAGGCGATCGGCTCATTTACGGGGCCTGGATTAGTCATTTTGGTGGGGGTAACCCACACCGATACCGTCTCTTCGGCTCATAAGTTGGCGGAAAAGATATATGGATTACGAATCTTTGACCAAGAGTTTGTATCGCAATTTGATGACATTTGTGTCCCTCCAGGATCCGCACGTGAACTCAGCGCGGGGGAATTGGGACTGCCCATGTTGGTGATCAGTCAATTCACGCTGTATGCATCAACTAGCAAAGGTCGACGTCCCACGTGGGATGCTGCAGCCCCCGGCGAGGTTGCTGAGCCACTTGTTGAGGCGGTTGGTCAGAAATTGCGCCAGTTGGGAACGCAGGTTTCCCAAGGAAAGTTTGGTGCGGACATGAATGTCTCACTAACAAATGCGGGGCCTGTGACGCTGATCGTTGACGTTGACTAGATGATGTCTATTAAATGTCAGTGACAACCAGTTCTTGATTTGCAGTGATCACGTTACCGTCATGTATTACGTGCAAGGTTTCGTCAACGGGTGTTGAGCGCTTGATTACTGCTGTTGCGATGGGTCCAAGTTCATAGTGCCTTGCGGGGGTTGCGATAAAGCCAATTACTTTCCCGGCCGCTGTTGTGACTTCGTCTCCGTGCGAAGGTAAATCACTGTCGCTACCATCAAGATGAAGGAGCACTAGCCGACGCGGTGGTTTACCCAGGTTGTAGACGCGGGCAACCGTTTCTTGACCGCGGTAACAGCCCTTTTGTAAGTGGACGCCAGAACCAATCCAACCGAGTTCATGGGGCAAGGATTTATGGTCGGTCTCACGAGCCAACTGAGGGACAGCAGCGGCTGTTCGAATCGCGTTGTAGGCCCATGTGCCCGCGCGATAGGGAAATTGATCAAGTCGCTGCTC
>CAMCYV010000115.1 GCA_945885645.1 Bifidobacterium breve
AGAAACCTGATCATCTGGTGATTCGGCAACCGCTAGGTCAGCAGCTGGTGCTGGTGCGTAATTGGTTTGTACCGCCGCTGTGCGCTCTTCTGCACTGAAGATCCCTAGGGCCTCACGCTGCTCGTAGGTCAAGTGATCAAGTGCTAGGCGACGGAAGATGTAATCCATCATTGACTGGGCGATCCTGATGTCAGGATCGTCGGTCATACCTGCGGGCTCAAATCGCATGTTGACGAACTTGTTGACGAACGCGTCAAGTGGTACGCCGTACTGCAATGCGATGCTGATGGCGATCGAGAATGCATCCATTACTCCAGCAAGAGTTGAACCCTGCTTGCCGAGTTTAAGGAATACTTCACCGAGTTCCCCATCTTCGTAGCTTCCCGCTGTCATGTATCCCTCCGCGCCAGCAACTGAGAACGAAGTTGTTTGGCTAGGACGTGACTTAGGTAGACGACGACGAACAGGGTGATCGCTGATGACAACCGGAGCGGCCGCCGAGTCAGAAGTCTTCGACTTAGCATCACTGAGTGGCTGGCCGACTTTGCAGTTGTCGCGGTAGATTGCTAGAGCTTTAATCCCCATCTTCCAACCCTGGAAATACACTTCTTCGACTTCCTCAACCGTTGCATCAGAGGGCATGTTCACCGTCTTGCTGATCGCACCCGAGATAAACGGCTGCACTGCTGCCATCATGCGAACGTGTCCCATCGGTGTGATGGAGCGCGCGCCCATTGCCGTGTCGAAGATGGCGTAGTGCTCTTGCTTGAGACCGGGTGCGTCGATGACATGACCGTTCTCACCAATGAATTCAACGATCGCCTCAACAGTTTCCTCGGCGTAGCCAAGTTTGCGTAATGCACGAGGAATCGTTTGGTTCACGATCTGCATGGATCCCCCACCCACGAGCTTCTTGAACTTGACCAATGAGAAGTCGGGTTCAACACCGGTGGTGTCGCAGTCCATCATGAATCCGATGGTTCCTGTTGGAGCAAGAACCGAGGACTGGGCATTGCGGTAACCATTGGACTCACCGATAGTCAGGGCGTCTTCCCAGACCTTAACCGCAAGTGCTGTTACATCACCATCAAGGTTGCTGAAACGGCGAATGTTGTCATTGCTTGCAGCGTGCTTGCGCATTACTCGTTTGTGGGCGTATTCGTTGCGCGCATAGCCTTCATATGGACCAACAATTCCGGCGAGTTCCGCACTGCGCTTGTAGGCGGTTCCTGTCATGAGAGAAGTAATGCCTGCAGCGAAGGCACGCCCTGCTTCAGAGTCATACGGCAAGCTCGTTGCCATGAGAAGAGCGCCTAGGTTCGCGTAACCAATACCCAACTGTCGGAATCGACGGGTGGTGTCACCAATGGGTGCAGTCGGGAAGTCCGCGAAACAGATCGAAATATCCATTGCTGTAATTACGTACTCAACAGCCTTGGAGAACTTCTCTGCATCAAATGTATCGTCATCTTTGAGGAACTTAAGCAGGTTCAAGCTGGCCAAGTTGCATGATGAGTTATCCAGGCTCATGTACTCCGAGCAAGGGTTGGATGCGTTGATCCGACCTGTCTCAGGGTTGGTGTGCCAGTCATTGATGGTGTCGTCGTATTGGATACCAGGATCCGCACAAGCCCAGGCTGCTTCGGTCATCTTGCGGAAAAGTTCCCGTGCGTCAACAGTTTCGACGACTCGGCCATCAGTGCGAGCGGTTAACCCGAATGGCTCACCCTTTTCTACGGCCGACATGAACAGGTCAGAAACGCGGACTGAGTTGTTCGCATTTTGGTACTGAACGCTGGCGATATCCGCGCCACCCAAATCCATGTCGTAACCCGCATCACGGAGAACACGAATCTTGTCCTCTTCGCGAACCTTGGTCTCGATGAATTCCTCGATATCAGGGTGATCCACGTCAAGCACCACCATTTTGGCTGCGCGACGAGTAGCACCACCGGATTTGATTGTTCCCGCTGATGCATCGGCACCGCGCATGAAGGAAACCGGTCCCGATGCTGTTCCGCCGGATGAACGCAATAGCTCCTTGCTGGAGCGAATACGGGAAAGGTTCAGGCCAGCGCCTGAGCCACCTTTGAAGATCATGCCCTCTTCGCGGTACCAGTTAAGGATCGAGTCCATGGTGTCATCAACACTTAAGATGAAGCAGGCACTGACCTGCTGGGGAGCCGTTGTTCCCACGTTGAACCAAACGGGTGAGTTGAAGGAGACCACCTGGTGCAACAGCATGTAGGTGAGTTCGTGTTCAAAGATTTCGGAATCCTTGTCCGTGCGGAAGTAACCATTGTCACGACCAGCTTTGGTGTAGGTCAGGACAACTCGATCAATGAGTTGCTTCAGACTCCATTCGCGGTTTTCAGCGCCCAGCGCCCCGCGAAAATATTTTGTGGTGACGATTGTCGACGCATTCACACTCCAGAAATCGGGGTATTCAACACCACGCTGCTCGAAGACAACTTCACCAGTTTTCCAGTTGTTCTGAACGACGTCGCGTCGCTCCCAACTTACGTCGTCATACGGGTGGATGCCCTCTGTGGTGAAAAGACGGACCAATTCCAGTCCTGGCGCGCCAACCGTGTTGTTGACGAAATCCTCTTTTGATGTGAATACGAGTGCTTCTGGTGCTTGCGTCATGGTGATGCCTTTCAGTTGATGGGAAGTCTCTATTTTTGTTGTGTTATTTACTTGTGGTTGGTGGTCATTTGTTCGTATGGGTGGAGCGATCAGGTTCTCGTCCGGTTGGCTCGCCTTCGGCTCGAAGGAGGGCAATTTCAGCTTCAAAATCTTCAAGAGTGTCAAAGGATCGATAAACGGAAGCGAACCGAAGGTAGGCAACCTCGTCGAGTTCGCGAAGTGGAGCAAGGATTGCGAGTCCAACCTCCTGGGCAGGGATTTCACTATTTCCGGTGGCACGAAGAAAATCTTCGACGCGTTGTGCAAGTAGTGCGAGATCATCATCTGAGACTGGCCTTCCTTGACACGCTTTGCGGACCCCACTAATAACCTTGCTTCGATTAAATAGCTCGTTCACGCCGCTTCGTTTGACCACGGCGAGGACAGCTACCTCAGCGGTTGTGAACCGACGACCGCATTGGCCGCATTCCCTGCGCCGGCGAATGGCAAGACCTTCCTCAACCGTCCTGGAGTCAACAACCCGGGAGTCTTCTTCACGGCAAAATGGGCATTTCATGTGGCGACTAACCCCCTTCCCTCACTGACTCGATCAACTATTAACTTCAAAAACATGTGTAACTTCAATCCCTTGCGTAACACCCGTAACGCCAAGGCTCCCATCCTGTGGAGTACCTGTGGATGGACTACGCCTAACCTGTGTGCTCAAACCACAACCTGTGGACAAGCACCACGGAGTTGCTACTACATCTAGGGGTGTGAATCTAATGTATCCAGACGCGTTATGCAACCTATTCCGCTCGGCGTGTTGCTACCTTGGCTGTGAATCCACTCCAAAGGCCGTGTTGAGGTACCCAACCGTGAGCTTTGTCCGCAATACCAATCCTTTACGGGCATAGTGCAGTGGGCTGGACATGGGAATTTTGGCCGTTTCTGCATACCTATCCCAGGGCAACACGTGAACATTAGGTCGATTCGACGCTATTTTTTCGATGGTCTTGTTGAACCATTTTTGCTTTGATTTACTGAAGCGATCCCCGTTACGCCCATAGAGGTTCACCCACAGAACGTTCCTCGTGGGACCAATCCGGTTCAGAATCTTGTTAATCCGAGCCTTTGTAGTTGACCTATCAACCCAGCGCATGTCGTTAGTACCCAGAGCAATTACCACCGTTTTGGGTATTCCTTCCCAAGCTCGCTGATCACGAAGTTGTGATATCCCCCAGTTGATCCGTTTTCCGCCAAAACACCTGATAACAGGATTCCAACCCGCAGACTTTAGGGCCTTGGTAAGCATCGAGCGGGAGTCTCTGGTAACCGAGTCTCCTATGACTAGCACCTTTTCCCCTTGCCCTGGACCACGAGCGACCATGGGGTCGTAAGACAGGGGCGCCTGACATGCCCGAGGATCTCCTCCGGTACGCCAACGGGGATCTGCCTGCGCTGCCAGTGCCGGGGTTGCCGCGAAAACAAGACTGAATAGCGCCCAAAACAGCGCCACGAGAACAAGGCGCAGGGACGAATTCTTCACCCTTCTACCTTAAAACCTGGTCAAAAATGTCAGGAGATTGGGACGATAAGGGATTGCCCGGGGAAAACGTGCTGTGATCCCAGCGCATTGATCTCACGAATGCGAATCACTAAATCACGCGGATCCCCCTCTGGGTCAATACTTTGGGCGATTGACCACAAGTTTTCGCCCGGTTGCACGACAACAACACCGGTCGTTGGGCCTTGTGAACTTCCTGCGGCATCTGCGGTTCCACTACCAAAAAGGACCCAAGCAAAGATGGCCACGAGTGTCAGGATCAGGCTGAGAACGACCCGGCCTCGGCCGGTAAGCACAATGGGCGCTCTATTCCGTGTTCTCACTGGGGACGCGTTTCTTGAGGAGCTGCGGGTGGAACTAATGGTGGTGTTCATGGGGAAGCCTTTCCGTCATTCGAACTAATGTACGATTTATAGCACCGAGATTGCGACACGTCCAGCACATTTCGAACATGTGTTTGATTCGTGTCGTTTTCTGGGCTAACCTGACTTCACCAGATGGGTCTGACATTCGTGTAAGTAACCGCTGGTGGGCACTACCCCTCACATCGACACCCCTCACATCGACAAGGAGTCACCATGGCGGGCCGGATCCAAAAACCGAAAGACTCAGCCACCCTTTCCCAAGAAGTACTGGCCGATTCAGTGGTGATGCAGCTTCACGACCCATCGCGCAGCGAGCTGTCCCCCCGCCAGCGGGCAATCTTGGACATGATTCGGGAAACGACCTTGGAACGCGGTTATCCGCCCAGTGTTCGCGAAATCGGTGAGTCTGTTGGTTTAACCAGTCCTAGTTCGGTGGCCCACCAGTTAAAGAACTTGCAGAGAGCCGGCTATTTGCGGATTGACCCTAATCGCCCCAGAGCACTGGTTCTCTCACC
>CAMCYV010000116.1 GCA_945885645.1 Bifidobacterium breve
AGCAAATTATTTGAATTCATATTTATTTCATCCTGTTTCCAGCAGATCGTAGGTCTTCGCAAGCGAGCTTGACGCGGTCGGCCATTCCGGCTTCAGCGGCTTTGCCATAAGCACGCGGGTCATACATTTTTTTACTTCCTACGTCGCCGTCAATTTTGAGGACACCGTCGTAGTTGACAAACATGTGATTAGCAATTGGGCGCGTGAATGCGTATTGAGTGTCAGTGTCGATATTCATTTTCACAACACCGTAGTCGAGTGATTCACGGATCTCACTGAGCAGCGAACCTGACCCACCGTGGAAGACCAAGTCAAATGGCTTGTCAACCCCGTATTCCTTGCCAACAGCGTCTTGGATGTCTTTGAGAATTGAGGGAGTCAAAACCACATTTCCCGGTTTGTAAACGCCATGGACATTTCCGAATGTTGCTGCGACCATGTAGCGACCGCGTTCACCTAAACCAAGCCTCTTTGCTGTTTCGAGTCCGTCTTCGATTGTTGAAAAAAGCTTTGCGTCATGGGTGGCTTCAATGCCATCCTCTTCACCGCCAACGACACCGATCTCGATTTCCAAAACAATATTTGCTTTAACGCAAGCGTCAAGTAACCGCTCAGAGATTTCCATGTTTTCCGCAAGAGGTACGGCGGAGCCATCCCACATGTGTGATTGGAAAAGAGGTGCACGACCTTTTGCGACACGCTCCTGTGAAATAACAAGGAGTGGTTCCATGAAATTGGGGAGCATGTCTTTGGGACAATGATCGGTGTGAAGCGCAATATTGACGTCGTACTTGTCCGCAACAATGGATGCAAACTCGGCAAGTGCGACCGCACCCGTAACCATGTCTTTCACACCCTGACCTGTAGCGAATTCAGCACCGCCCCATGACACTTGAACTATCCCGTCACTCTCTGCTTCAGCGAATCCGCGAATCGCGGCGACAATTGTTTGGGAGGAAGAGGTATTGATCGCTGGATAGGCAAATTTTCCAGCCTTCGCACGATCAAGCATTTCGCGGTAAACCTCTGGGGATGCAATAGGCATGTGAACTCCAAAATATTTGCCCGCTTATCTCACGGGGCCGGTTGTCATTATGTATTGTTCCACGCTCCCTTTTCGGGAAGGTACCCCATTACATTCCGTCAGCGAATTGAGTGCTGCCGAATCCACCCGTGCATGGCGATTGCTGCTGCTGCACCAACATTTATGGAACGGGTTGAACCAAATTGGGCTATATCCACCAGGGTGTGGCACTGCTGCCGCATGCCATCGGACAATCCTGTTCCTTCTTGACCAACGACTAAAACACATTCTTTCGGGTAATTAAATGCCTCGATGGGGACCGAGCCGTCCAAATTGTCAACACCGATAATCGGAATTTGTGCTTCTGCCGCCCATGCGGCAAATGAAGCAGGATCTGGGTGGTGACGAATGTGTTGATACTTGTCCGTCACCATTGCACCGCGCCGATTCCAGCGCTTTCGGCCCACTATATGAACTTCCTTGACGAGGAACGCATTTGCGGTGCGGACAATTGAACCGATGTTGAAATCATGCTCGAGGTTCTCAATAGCAATATGTAATGTGTGGCGTGAAGTGTCAAGGTCGGCAACAATCGCATCAAGGCTCCAGTATCGGTATTTATCGATGACATTGCGCCGATCACCACTAACAAGAAGCTCACTGTCCCACTGCTCACCAACGGGAGAATCACCGTCCCAAGGACCAACGCCTACTTCCGAAGCATCCTGATCCACCGATGATACCTATTCAAGTCCTAAATCGGCGAGCGTGTAAGCAGCCGTGTAGCCGTAGCCCGCTTGTTCAACTTTTGATTTTGCACCGCGATCAACAATCACGCTGACGCCCGCGATCACTGCGCCATCAACCAAAAGTGCCTCAACTGCCGCTAACACAGATGAGCCGGTGGTTGACGTGTCTTCCACTGCAAGAACCTGAACACCTTTAACGTCAGGGCCTTCGATTCTTCGCTGCAAGCCATGCTGTTTCTCACTTTTTCGGACAACAAAAGAATTGAGGAGGACGCCCTCGCGTGCAGCGTTGTGCATCATTGCGGTCGCAACCGGGTCAGCGCCAAGAGTCAGGCCACCGACGGCCGAGTAATCACAACCACGGTTCACCTGTCGCATCACCGCACCGACTAGTGGCGCTGCTTCAGCATCCAATGTCACCCTTCGAAGGTCGACGTAGTAATCCGCCTCTTGCCCACTGGAAAGGATGACCTTCCCCCGCACCACAGCTTTGTCGAGAATTTGCAGACGCAATGCTTTCCACTCAGGGCTTTGTGACATGGACTCATCATAATCAAGTGCCAATATGCTGATCCCAATGAATGAAGTAGCGCTGGTGCACCTCGTGAATGACGAGACACCCCTCGACCTGCCAGGTCTACTGGTTGGGACAAATTCCACCCAATGCATCAATATCTTGGTGGACCTTGACCCGGCTCGGACCTGTCAGGGGGTCGCGAGGGCCACTTCTGGCAAGAACCTGATCATCATTGCAACCGGTACCGCCTGCAATCAACTCCCCGCCATAGCCCTGGCACTACGTGCAACGGGGAAACAAATCTTGGGTTACCAGCTATTGCAACCAACACTCCCCCCATTCACGGACAGCTGGCCCCAGGCGCCAATCACTGCTTATTTTCCAGCCGGATTCATTATTCCCAAGGAACTAACCCTTCGGGGAATCACGATCAAGGAATTTGCGAACCTGCTCGAATTCGCCAGATTCATCGAAGATAACTGCCCTTAGACCTATCAGGCTTACCCTCTCAGCGGGATAAACGTAAGTGCATGGCTTACCGTTAAGAGGTGAGATTTAAGCGCGGGCAAGCACTCGTGGGAATCATTGCCGCAACGTTGGCGACATTTCCTATTGCAAACGTCCACGGCACCAGCAATCGCCAGAGTGAGCTTTCCCCCAGAGTAATTCACGGGGTTGATGCCGACGTGGGGCAATTTCCCTTCCTTGCAGCATTACTCAATACAAAAGATTTGCAGCAAAAAGGTGTATTCCAAGCCCAGTTCTGTGGGGCAACGTTAACCAGCCCGAACACGTTGGTTACCGCCGCCCATTGCGTGGTTGACCAGAAAACCGGTGAACAACACGACCCAGCGGACATTACTGCGGGATTCACCCGAAATTTGGATTCGTTAAACATTCGGCTTGTCCAGGTCACAAACGTGAGCGTGCACCCGGGATACGAGATTGAAACTTCCGCGAATGACATTGCCGTCTTGACGCTTGCAGTACCCGTATCAGACATCCCACCTTTGGGACCGCTCATTCCTGAGCTGGCCGTCGAATACACAGCTGCGGGAAGTCCCGCTCAAGTTGCAGGTTGGGGCAACATTGTCATTTCAGGCAACAAGTACCCAACCATTTTCCGAATAGGTGACGTGAAGATCTTTCCTGATTCTTCTTGCGGTGAGGGAAAAAGAAACATCATTAATGGAGTCACCTTCAACGGATTTTCAAAAAGTGAAGTAGATAGCAGCGTGATGATCTGCGCTGCCGGAGTTAATTCGAATAAGGAAATTGTTGACGCCTGCCAGGGGGATTCGGGTGGACCACTCATTGCAACGGGTAGTGCGGGCCCAAAGCTCGTCGGTGTTGTCAGTTGGGGTGAAGACTGTGCAAGTAAATATCCCGGGGTCTACAGTCGGGTGAGCGCACTCAATGCCTTTTTGCAGAGTGCTGGAGCCATGCCGATCTCAATCCCAACGGTTCCTCCGACAGTTTCAGTGACTCCACTTTTGGGCGAAATAAAGATCACCATGACCGGGAGCCAAGGTGAAACCACAGTGACTCAATATGCGGCAACAGTGGTTGGCCCTAACCCGGCCAGTCCAACAACTACTCAAACGCTAAATTGTTTTGCAGCGCCCACGAAGCAAAGTTCTAGTGGTTCTTGTTCGGTTACCGGCCTACTCACAGGAGCCCAATACACGGTTACGGCAATCTCGGCTAACGAACTAGGAAACTCTTCAGCGTCTGCCCCAGTTGTCGCAGTTCCCAGCGATCAGCCAATTGCTGGGGAATTTAGGTCCGTCAAATTTATTCGTACAAGTGCAAGGTTTGGGTTAACTCCCTCAAACGCAAATAGCTCACCATTAGAGGCTGAGAGAGTGATCTGCTCCCCCGTCGGTTCAGGGGCCATTCGCTCTGCTCGGGTAACAGGTGACTCGGTAATTGTTGGGAACCTGACTCAAAAAAAGTATAAATGCATCATTCGAATTGTCACCGATGCAGGTTTGGCCGACTCAGTGGAGAAAGTGATTCGGCGTCAATGACAAACGAGTCAACGCCGCATTACGTGTTTCTAGCGTTTGGGCTTGGATCTGCAAGAACATGGCTTCGCGCACCCGGCGCTCAGCCTCACTACCCGAGATCATTGCTCCACCAGAACTAGCGGTTATTGCAGCTACGGTGCACGTAATGGCGAATTCAAGTGTCTGTACCCGAAGCTTTATCAGTTCAGATCGTTGAGTCTCAGGATTATCGATTGCGCTATAGGCCTGCGCACGTAAGAGTTCGAATTCCTGGGCTAGTTGTTTAGCCGCACTTTGCCCGGATTCCTCGCCTCGGGCTTCTGACACTTCATTGAGTTGCTCAATTGCAGCCCGCGCAACCCCTAGAGCTGCCGGACCAGGCAGGACCGTTTTCCTTGAGTCAACACTTAACCAAGCCTGAGAATCAACGATGCTGAACACGAAGTCGCTGCTGATAAAAGTGTGATTGAAAGTGATCGGCCTGCTGTGCGTACCCGACATTGCGAGTAGTTTCAACGGCTCACCCACCACACAAGAATTGAACTGCTCCTCAAAACCTTGAATGGGAAGATAGAAAATCACGATCTGTGATTTGTCTTCCGTTGAGGCTAACAACATCAGGACATCAGCAATATCCCAACTTGTAATCCAATCGAGTTTTCCGGTGAGTTCCCAACCGTCCACGACTTTGGTCGCGACGGGGTTCGGTGGCCCACCCCTTCGTAGATGCGCGAATGCAACAGCGGCAAGCAGCGCGCCGCTCT
>CAMCYV010000117.1 GCA_945885645.1 Bifidobacterium breve
CCGATCTCATTAGCGCCAGGTGAGAGTGTTTACATTCCCGCAGGCATCCCCCACAGTTACATTGCGGGAACAGGCATTGAGGTTATGACTTCCTCGGACAACGTCCTGCGACTTGGACTCACCCCCAAACCGATTTATGCCGAGTTGGCATTGCGCGCACTTGAGTGCGAGGCTTTGCTGCCACCTGTAACTGATGCGCCATTTAGCGTCGAAGTTTTTGGGAATGAGTCCAGGCTTCCCACCGACATTGACGCACCTACCGGAGAATTCCGTTTAGTTCTATGTATCGAAGGAACGGCACAGATCCTTGACACCACTCTGGTCCCCGGACAAGCTGCAGTGTTAACCGCCGTTGAACCTAAGGCCGCAATCTCGGTGGCCGGCCGCTGCGCAATCATTAGGATGAAGTCATGAGCACCGAGGGTGGCATCAAAGCCATAATCGCGGCGCTGATGGCAAATATCGGAATTGCAATAAGTAAATTTCTTGCATTTGCTTTCACTGGGTCATCTTCAATGCTCTCGGAGGCTATACACAGTGTTGCTGATTCGGGAAACCAAATTTTGTTGTTGGTCGGAAATAAGCGCTCAAAGAAGCAGGCCGATGAAAGTCATCCATTTGGTTACGGCAGACGGCGATACGTGTATGGATTCATCGTCGCAATTGTTCTGTTTCTCATTGGCGGATTGTTTTCACTTTATGAAGGAATTCACAAGTGGCAGCACCCCGAACCTCTAAATGATTGGTGGATCGCTGTACTTGTTTTGGTGATCGCGATCGGGCTCGAGAGCTACTCATTTCGCACTGCACTACGCGAAGCGAATAAATCGCGTGGAAAGCGTTCACTATTTAGATTTGTAAAGGACGCTCGCCAACCTGAGCTCCCGGTCATTCTGCTGGAGGACGCTGGCGCCCTCACCGGTCTTGTCCTAGCACTTCTCGGTGTGGGTGCGGCGGTGATCACAGGTGATGGTCGCTTTGATGCTCTGGGAGCAATGGGAATTGGCGCGTTACTGATTGTTATCGCGATTTTCCTTGCCATCGAAATGACCGCGATGCTCGTCGGCGAGAGCGCCCTACCCGAGGAAGTCGCGGCTATTCGAAAGGCACTCGAAGACTCCTCCGGTGTTGAGCGAGTAATTCACCTGCGAACAATGCATGTTGGACCTGATGAACTGCTGGTCGCTGCCAAGATTGCAATTCATGAATCTGATACTGGCGCACAAATTGCGCAGGCAATCAATGAGGCTGAAACGGCTTTGCGCAGTGCCGTGCCCAGTGCAAAGTACATTTTCTTGGAACCCGACCTTGACCTTGGCCTCGATGCCGACAGTGCCGCGCCCGGCCTAGATGTTCAGAACCCCAACGACTGAAGGGTGCCGAAAGGGAATTCTCGGGCAGGATTGGGGTGTGCCGACGTGCGGATAGGTGGATATCTGGCAGAATAAGGGAAGCCACGCAGCCGGAGCCCTGGAATTTGTTGTGGAAAACCAATTATTTCGCACCTACTTTGTTTCCGCCATGCACCATTCACGAGGCGTGGAAAGTGGGTGTGAAGAAATCCGCAGATAACAAAGGAGCTTCAATGGCAAACGCCGCAACCGGTCAAGGAAGTGTTTTCAAGGCCGACGGTACCCCTGATTTTAAGGTCGCCGACCTCAATCTTGCCGAATTTGGACGAGATGAAATCCGTCTGGCCGAGCACGAAATGCCAGGCTTAATGGCAATGCGTGAAAAGTTCGGTGCTACCAAGCCACTGACGGGGGCTCGGATCACCGGCTCCCTTCACATGACCATTCAAACAGCCGTGTTGATCGAGACACTGGTTGAGTTAGGTGCCGATGTCCGTTGGGCATCTTGCAATATCTTCTCCACTCAAGATCATTCAGCCGCCGCGGTTGTTGTCGGCCCTAATGGCACCGTTGATAGTCCATCGGGTGTTCCTGTCTATGCGTGGAAGGGCGAGTCTTTGCCCGAGTACTGGTGGTGCACCGAGCAGATCCTGATGTGGCCAGACGGCAAGGGACCCAACATGATCCTTGATGACGGTGGAGATGCAACTCTGCTCGTGCATAAGGGAACAGAATTCGAAGCAGCTGGGGTTGTCCCGAAGCCTGATGAAAACACATCCGAGGAGTACACGGTTGTGCTTGAAACGCTGGCTCGTACCCTCACTGAAGATTCACAGCGTTGGACAAATGTTGGTGCCGGAATCATCGGCGTCACCGAAGAAACCACAACTGGTGTTCATCGCCTCTATGAGATGTTCCGTGAAGGAACATTGTTGTTCCCAGCCATCAACGTCAATGACTCTGTCACCAAGAGCAAGTTCGACAATAAGTACGGCTGTCGTCATTCCCTCGTTGACGGAATCAACCGGGCAACCGACGTTCTCATCGGTGGCAAGGTTGCAGTCATCGCAGGATACGGAGACGTTGGCAAAGGCTCAGCAGATTCACTTCGTGGACAGGGCGCTCGCGTTATTGTCACCGAAGTTGATCCAATTTGCGCCATGCAAGCTGCCATGGACGGTTACCAAGTCGCAACGATCGAAGACGTTATTGACAAGGCTGACATCTTTATCACGGCAACGGGTTGCTTCGACGTCATCACGGCCGAGCACATGTCAAAGATGAAGCACCAAGCCATAGTCGGCAATATTGGTCACTTCGACAATGAGATCGACATCGTGGGTCTTGCTAAGTTCCCCGGAATCAAGCGCAAGACAATCAAGCCACAGGTTGACGAATGGACGTTCCCCGATGGTCACTCGATCATCATGCTTTCCGAGGGTCGCTTACTCAACCTCGGAAATGCGACAGGGCATCCATCCTTCGTCATGAGCAACTCATTCACCAACCAGGTACTCGCTCAGATCGAGTTGTTTACCAAGAGTGATGAATACGCTCTCGGTGTCCACGTTCTACCGAAGCACCTTGACGAAATGGTTGCTCGCTTGCATCTTGATGCACTGGGTGTGCACCTGACCGAGTTGACTAAGCCACAGGCTGAGTACCTCGGACTTGATGTGGCGGGCCCTTACAAGCCAGAGACCTACCGCTACTAGAAAAACTGCTACTAAAAAACTCGTAATTACTGCATTTTGTGCGGGGTAAGTACTCGTAAGTGGGTATTTGCCCCGCATTTGCATTTCTGGCATGTCCGGGCTTGTGGGTGCGACGCGAGGGTGACAACATAGGGGGATGAGCATTGTGGGTGCAGGTTCGCGCACTGACGCTGGGGCACGTGGCAGAGTTCTCGTCGTCGACGACGATATCGCCCTGTCGGAGATGCTTGGGATTGTGTTACGCGGGGAAGGCTTTGACCCGGTCTTTTGTTCAAATGGATCTGACGCATTGCGAGTTTTCCGGGAAAGTAGACCGGACATCGTTCTTCTCGATTTAATGCTTCCCGGCAAAGATGGCGTTGATGTATGTCGACTCATTCGCGCAGAGTCGGGAACCCCTATCGTCATGTTGACGGCGAAAAGCGACACGGTTGACGTCGTGGTGGGTTTAGAAGCCGGTGCTGATGACTACATAGTCAAACCTTTCAAACCTAAGGAACTCGTTGCCCGCATTCGGGCCAGAGTCCGAAGAAATGAAGAGCCAGCCATAACAGGATTGCAGATCGGCGATCTAAAGATTGATGTCACGGGACATTCTGTGCGGCGTGGCGAGGAGAGCCTTTCGCTGACACCACTTGAATTCGACCTGCTGCTATGCCTTGCACGTAAACCGGGTCAAGTGTTCACACGTGAGTCTTTACTCGAGGAGGTATGGGGGTACCGGCACTCAGCAGACACCCGACTTGTCAATGTTCACGTTCAGCGGCTACGCGCGAAGATCGAACATGACCCTGAACGCCCCGATATTGTTTTGACGGTTCGTGGTGTGGGCTACAAAGCTGGCCCCCTGTAGCGTGATTTCACGACCGTGAGAATTTTCTATTTATTGACGGCCCCCTTGCGTGGGGGTAGGAAGATTTGGCGCCGTTCGCTACTTTTTCGCGTCACAGCCTCAACTTTGGTCTTGAGTGCCATAGTGGTGACAATCCTGGGTTTTTCGCTTCTATCGCGGGTAACGACCGGGCTCCTGGATTCAAAAGATCGTTCGGCAATTAGTGAAGCAACATCTGGTTTAGGCGAGGCTCAACGATTACTTGATGCAGCCAACACAGGTCCGGCAACTCCTTCGGCAGCACGGTTGGTTGACAGTGTGATTGCAACTTTGGGAGCACGCTCGGGATCGCCTTCTGCATTTGATGTCCTGTTGCTTGCAACTGATGCAAACTCGAATGCACCCGAGCGTGGGACAAACTTGGTGGCTGTTTCGAGTATCCCCGATGAATTGCGGGAATCGATTGCTTCAACAAAGCGACAGTCATGGACCTATGCCCCCATTGTCTTCTTAGATGGCAGGAGTGCACCAGGTTTGATAGTCGGTGCACCACTTACCGTCCCAACGGTTGGACCTTATGAGTTGTATTACCTGTTTAACCTCGATCAAGAACAAGAAACTCTCGACCTCGTCTCGAGCGCCGTTTTGGGTACTGGAATCGTCCTAGTGATCTTGGTAGCCGGCGTAACCTGGCTGGTTACCCGACAAGTGGTAGTCCCGGTGCGTGAAGCAGCGCGCATTGCCAGGCGTTTCTCTTCGGGAAAATTGAATGAACGTATGCAGGTGAAAAAAGAGGATGACCTTGCACAGTTAGCGACCTCATTTAACGAGATGGCGAAGAATTTAGCAACCCAGATTCGCCAGTTGGAACAACTCTCACTTCTGCAGCAGAGATTCGTCTCCGACGTTTCCCACGAGTTACGCACACCATTAACGACCATTCGTATGGCCGCTGATGTCATGTATGAGGATCGAGGTGCCTTTGATGCATCCAATGCGCGATCGGTGGAGTTGCTCCAAGAACAGCTTGATCGTTTCGAGTTATTGCTGGTAGACTTACTTGAAATTTCGCGCTTTGATGCTGGGGCCGCCGTCCTGGAAAGAGATCGAACAGATCTTGTTCCCATGATCGAGCGAATAATTCACGCAACGGAGCT
>CAMCYV010000118.1 GCA_945885645.1 Bifidobacterium breve
TTCGAGTCTTGCATTTTGGCTCCTATTTGCCCTGGCACCGAAGTGCTAGCGCGATAGTAAAATGAGCTTCCATGCCCGGAGCCACCGAGTGGTGGTTCCTTTTAACTGTTGAACCGAAATCCTTTTCGATCCTGCTTTGCGACCGAACATGCGCGAACATGTCCAGAGCCGTATTAAGTCGTAACTAGAGCAAACGTGTCAATATCGCATATTGGCTTTCTGGAAAATGTGTTCGGTTTTTACACCATTAGTGAACGCATCTTGAATTACCATGGTGGAATGTCCTAAAGAACGGAATTGGTGGGTCTAGCCAAATATTTCATTTACCGGCCACACTGAGTTCATTTACCCTCATAGGCACATGAATTGTCCAAGGGTAAACTCAGATTCCCATGTGTGAAAGACCTGAGACCGCACGGTCGTCAAATTTTATTTAATTGAGGAGTGTCATGGGCCAACGGTTGCGGGTGTTGGTGGTCGAAAACGACCCTTTCACCCTCGCTCTAGTGAGCGAGGCACTGGGAGCAAACGACTTTTCAGTCCATGGGGTAGCAACGGTTCCCGATGCAATCTCCGTCATCGAATCCTTTTCACCTCACGTAGTGGTCACAGACTTGAATTTCGGGCATGGAGCTCCAACAGGTGCTGACCTGCTCGCTCACGTTGACGAGCACCACCCCTGGATCGGAAAAGTGGTGCTCACCTCGCACGGATCCGCTTCATTGGCATTACCCATCGGAAACCAACTCGCCGGCGGCGTCATTTACTTGGTGAAAGCCCAAGTGACTTCGATTTCCGATTTGGTCTCCGCGGTCAACGAATCGATCACCGGTCAAACCGAGTCAAAGGTCCCACAAATAATTGTGGAAGAACAAATTCGTATCAGCAAAGCGCAAGGTGAAATCCTTTTGCTTATCGCGGAGGGCTACACAAACTCCGCAATAGCCAAAAAGCGCGGTGCCACCGTCCGCTCAACAGAAGCTTTGGTCCAGCGAACCTTTACCGCACTAGGCCTAGGAAATGATGCTGATTTCAATCCGCGAACGAAGGCGGTAAGAATGTGGCATCAGGGGAAAATTGTTGTGAAGTAAGTTGATATTCGGCGCCTATCGGCGCGCCAGTTGATCGAAAGCGATAACCTTCCCACGTGCTGCTTTCAGACCGGGATCTCCTGCGTGAAATTGATAATAAACGTGTGGCCGTTGAGCCATTCGACCTGGAAATGGTTCAGCCTTCCAGTATTGATGTGCGGTTGGACCGCATGTTTCGGGTTTTTGATAACCATAAATACCCCCACATTGATCCAAGCATTGAACAAGAGGACCTCACGCGCCTTGTTGAGCCTGAAGGTGACAACCCATTCATTTTGCATCCGGGTGAATTCGTTCTCGGTTCAACCCTGGAAGTTGTCTCACTCCCCGACGACCTCGCGGGTCGACTTGAAGGAAAGTCCTCACTTGGTCGTCTTGGTTTGCTCACGCATTCAACCGCGGGCTTCATTGACCCTGGATTCTCCGGTCACATCACGTTGGAACTCTCAAATGTGGCAACTCTGCCCATCAAACTTTTCCCCGGCATGAAAATCGGCCAGTTATGTATATTCCGATTGTCCAGTCCAGCTGATCACCCGTACGGATCTGATAAATATGGATCCCGCTACCAGGGGCAGCGTGGACCAACAGCGAGTCGTTCATTCGCGAACTTCCACCGGACCAAGATTTAGGTCATTTTCTGTAAAAGGTAAGTCTTTTTCTACCTCGGTATAAACTTTAAACATGTCCAGAAGTCCGCACCCAACAAAAGAGCGCCTTATCTCGGTCACCATGTCCATGATGGACGGGGATCGACCTGACAAAGTGCATATCGATGAAGTGTTGTTGCAGTCAGGGATTTCCAAGGGTTCCCTCTATCACCACTTCAATGACTTCAGTGAACTCATTGAAGCTGCGATGATTAGTCGATTCAGCATTTTGGTGGATGCAAGTATTGGTTTGATTGAGAAAGTCGTTCATGAATCAAAGGACAGAGAAGAATTCATGGCTGGCCTGGGACATGTCACCCGAGCAACCCAAGACCCGTCCTTGTCTGCTAACCGTTTTGAACGAGCACGTGCCCTGGGTATGGCCGGCAGTAACCTTCGTTTCCGTAGCGCCTTGGCCGTTGAACAAGACCGCCTCACTAGCGCACTCGAAGACCTCTTTCGCGAATCACAAAACCGAGGCTGGCTCTCCACACGGTTCAATCCGCACGCTGGCGCAGTATTAATTCAGGCGTACACGCTCGGCCAGGTAATCAATGACGTGTCCGACACCGCTTATAACAATGATGACTGGGTCGCGTTGATCGATTTGGTTCTTGATCGGGTGTTCAGCTAACTGCTACTTAGCTGAAAGTCTTTCTCCTCGTCGCTTCCAAGAGCAGGGTTGCGACATCAGAGACGACCACACCTTCGGCAAGGCCTTCTTGTTGACGTGAAGTAACAGCGTCATTGAGCATTACGGAACAGAATGGGCAGGCAACCGCGATTGTCTTTGCACCCGTAGCGATTGCTTCGTCACCACGGTTCTTGTTGACCTGGGTACCAATTTTCTCTTCCATCCACATGCGGGCTCCGCCGGCGCCACAGCAGAATGACTTGTCGCCGGATCGCTTCATCTCGATCTTCGTTGCACCCGTTGCTTCAAGCAGCTCACGTGGTGGTACGTAAACATTGTTATGACGACCGAGATAGCAGGGGTCGTGGTAGGTGACACTCTCGCCAGGTTCGGCAATGGGCGTGAGTCGATTGTTATTGACCAATTCACGCAGTAGTTGGGTGTGGTGGACAACGTCGTAGTCACCGCCAATTTGCGGGTACTCGCGCTTGAGTGTGTTCAAGCAATGCGGGCATGTCACAACGATTTTTGTTGCCTTTATCTCGTTGAGCATTTCAACGTTTTGCATTGCTTGCATTTGGTAAATGAATTCATTGCCCGCTCGGCGAGCAGGGTCACCGGTGCAAGTCTCGCCGTCACCCAGAACCATAAAGTTCACTCCGGCTGTGTGAAGAAGTTCAGCAACCGCTTTGGTGGTGGCTTTCGCGCGGTCTTCAAATGCACCAGCGCAACCGACCCAGAACAGGTAGTCAACATCGGCAGGAATGACGTCTTCGCCGTTGCGCCCAAAAACGCGCACTTCGAAGTCAACTTCTGAGATCCACGCGTTGCGGTCCGCGGCGTTCATTCCCCAAGGGTTTCCTTTGGATTCAACGTTTTTGAACATACCGTTGAGCTCACTGGGGAAATCTGATGCAACCATTACCTGATTACGACGCATGTCCGCAATGTGATCAATATGTTCAATGTCAACAGGGCACTGATTAACACAGGCGCCGCACATGGTGCACGACCACAAAACATCATTGCCCATTACAGGTAGTTCAAGTGAAAAGTCACGGTGACCGTCATAGGTGTAACCATCGGTTCCACCATGTTCGGTATCCATTCGGTCACCAATGAATGGCCGTTGCACTAGCTCCTGTTGCTCAGGAGTCAATGTCGCCAAGGCGGTCTCGTCGAGTTCACCGGAACCCAAATTGGAACCCTTCGCTGCGAGCAGGTAGTCCGAGGACTGGAAAAGGTTGTCGCGAAGATCCATGATCAAAAGCTTTGGACTAAGCGGCTTCTCGGTATTCCATGCCGGGCATTGATCTTGGCAGCGCCCGCACTCTGTGCAGGCCATAAAGTCAACATAATTTTTCCAGGTGAATTCAGAAATGTGGCCCTTGCCAAACAATGCGTCCTCGGGAGGGTCTTCAAAGTTCAGTGGCTTTCCGTCATACATGATGGGTTGCAGCGGGCCAAGAGCGTTAGGTCGACGTGAGGTGTACACGTTGACCGGGGCGGTGAAGATATGAAGGTGCTTGCTGTTGAGAACAATGAGTAAGAGCACGAGAATGACACCGATGTTCAGCCACAGGCCAACCGTTTCGATCCACTCATTGGTGTGGACGCCAAGGCCATTAATCCACGTTGCGAAGTATTCGGATGCGAAGGCGCCGTCAGGGAAGGGGAATACTCCGGTGTTCACCTGGGCAGCGCGGTAGAGGAACAGGGTCCAGACAACGTTGAAGATCATGAACAAAATTAGCCATGCTCCAGCAGTGTGGGAACCAAAAAAGCGTGAAGCCCGACCTTCCTTGCGCGGGTCATTTGTCAGGCGAATCAGAGCAAAGATCGTGATACCGACCAACACGAGGATGGCGAACAGATCTTCGGCAAAACCGACGATCGCCCAGGTGCCAATGAAAGGAACAGCGAAGTCAGCCACATAGAGCGCACCGAATGCCTCGATGATTGTCAGTCCTAACACGAGGAAACCCCAGAAAGCAAAGACGTGTGCAACTCCTGGCACGATCCACTTGAGCAACTTGCGCTGGCCCAGGACCTCGGTGGCTTCCGCCTCTACGCGGATCGTGGGATCGGTGAACCGACCAACTGACTGGCGTCCGGTGCGGGCGAGTGAAAACAGGAACCAGCCTCGTTTTGCCGCAAAGGCGATAAGTACAAGGGAAAGTACTGTGCCCACGAGGGCGCGAATAAGCATCTGATCCATTGGATAAATCTACTCATGGATCAAAATATTGTCCCGATGGACCGGTGTCGCACCAGATAACATAACCATGTGGCCACAAATCCTGATCGGTCTTCCTACTTCCCGGCGATTGAGAAAAAGTACGACCAATCAATGTCCTATTGGTTTGACCAGATGGCCGAAATCTCCGATCGGAAGTACCCGGAGCAGATTACCTATTTGCGGGAAAATTATGGGTTTACCCAAACGCACGCCAATGCCCTGGTGCTTTATTGGCGGGGCTCAACCACGTCGCACAGGTACGAGAATGTTGACCAGTATCTGGCTCAGTTCGATGAAACCAAGCAGGCTACCGTACGTTCAATTTTTAAATCGATGACGGACAAGTACCCAAAAATGCAGGTTGTTATCGCGTGGAATCATCCATTTGGCAAAATCGGTGACCAATA
>CAMCYV010000119.1 GCA_945885645.1 Bifidobacterium breve
CGATTTTAGGTGTGTTGTTCTTTATCAATCCGGCTAGAAGTGGTGTTTTTCTTAGTTGCCCGAGTCGAACATTCTTCGGCGTTGACTGCCCAGGATGCGGGGGCTTGCGCGGTACCTATTCGCTCTTACACGGCGATATTGCATCGGCCATCAATTACAACGTGTTGTTGTTGGGTGTGTATCCGATGTTGGTTTCGCTTTGGTGTCTGTGGGTATTGAAAGTGTGGAAGCAACGCGATCTCTTTGTCATCTTTCAGCCATATTCGCGAGTAATTGTGGTTGCGGGGGTTTTCATTTTGATCGGGTTCACCTTCGTGAGAAATGTGATTCCGGGGCTGGATTGGGGATCGGGCGCCTAAACAAAGCCCATTTATTCGATACGGCTACTCTAAGGGCGTGACGGTCTTAGACGACATAATCGGCGGTGTTCGCGAGGATCTTGCTGTTCGGATGCAGCACACCCCGCTCGAACAATTGAAGGAACGCTCACTTCGGGTACGTGAAGCACAAGATGTCAAAGCGATACTCAGTGGCCCCGATGTATGCGTGATCGCAGAAGTCAAAAGAGCCAGTCCCAGCAAGGGTGTTCTTGCACAAATCCCCAACCCCGGGCTACTCGCTGCGGAATACGAAGCGGGTGGAGCTCATTGCATAAGTGTTCTGACCGAAGAACGCCGTTTTGGTGGGAGTTTGGCCGACTTAATCGAGGTTCGAGCCGCAGTTGATATCCCGGTTCTGCGCAAAGACTTTGTAATTGGTAGTTACCAGATATGGGAAGCCAAAGCTTATGGGGCAGACATGGTGCTGTTAATCGTGGCAGCCCTCGAACAAAAAGTCTTACTTTCTCTCATTGAGCGCACTCAAAGTCTGGGACTCACCGCTCTCGTCGAAGTTCACGATGAAGAAGAAATTGATCGGGCACTTGACGCAGGCGCCACAGTCATCGGGGTAAATGCGCGGAACCTGAAGACGCTCGAAGTGGATCGATCAACGTTTAGTCGGGTAGTAGAGCGAATCCCAACCTCATGTATTCGAATTGCAGAATCCGGCGTTCGAGACCATCATGACCTTATGAATTATGCCGATGCTGGAGCCGACGCCGTACTTGTTGGAGAGTCGCTGGTCATTGGTGGGAATCCCAGGGAAGCTGTTCAAGAACTGGTTACTGCGGGTGCACACCCATCATGTCGATCTCGTGGTCGGGCATGACCACGTCAGAAGTGGAACGTGAAATTGTTATTGGGGGGCACTTTGGTCCTTATGGAGGCAGGTTCGTTCCCGAGGCTCTCACGAGCGCACTTGATCAGCTCGATGAAGCTTTTCATTCGGCGATTGCCGACCCCGAATTCGCGATTCAACTATCAGGTTTGGAGCGGGACTACACCGGGCGGCCTTCTCCACTGACGCGAGCATGGAGATTCGGTGAATACTGTAATGATGCACACGTTTACTTCAAGCGCGAAGACCTAAATCACACTGGGTCCCACAAGATTAATAACGCGTTGGGTCAGGTGCTTCTTGCACAGCGAATGGGGAAAACGCGGGTTATCGCTGAAACTGGTGCAGGTCAACACGGTGTGGCAACTGCAACGGCTGCGGCGCTGTTAGGGCTTGAATGTGCTGTCTATATGGGCGAGGAAGACACCCGCCGTCAAGCGCTCAATGTTGCTCGAATGAAACTCCTAGGCGCTGAGGTTATTTCTGTCACGAATGGCAGCAGGACGCTCAAAGACGCTATCAACGAAGCAATGCGCGACTGGGTTGCCTCAGTTGACTCAACCCACTACGTGCTGGGGACAGTAACTGGACCATCGCCTTTCCCTGAGATGGTGCGCCATTTCCATTCGGTGATTGGGCGAGAGTCACGCGAGCAGATTTTAGCCGTTGAAGGTCGGCTCCCAGACGCGGTTGCAGCGTGCGTGGGCGGCGGATCGAACGCCATGGGCCTTTTCAGCGGCTTCATCGATGACCTCAGTGTGCAATTGCGCGGTTATGAAGCTGGCGGTGACGGTGTTGAAACCGGTCGCCATGCCGCAAGATTCTCTGCGGGTTCACCGGGCGTTCTCCACGGTGCCCGCACGTACGTCATGCAGGATAAGTGGGGACAAACAATTCCATCACACTCCATTAGTGCCGGACTTGATTACCCGGGGGTAGGACCCGAACATGCCTGGTTGCATGACACTGGACGTGCCATCTACGAACCGGTCAATGACTCCGAGGCCATGGATGCATTCGCTCTGTGTTCACGTACCGAGGGGATCATCCCTGCGATTGAAACAGCCCACGGGTTAGCGGGTGTTATCCGTTTAGGTAAAGAGCTTGGCTCGGACTCGGTCATTATTCTTAATCTCAGCGGACGTGGAGATAAAGACGTGGCTACGGCTGCGCGTTGGTTTGGAATTGAACTCGAACATTCTGAGTCGGGTATCAGTATCGAACTGGCTGAAGGGCGCTGATTTGTGAATCCCATGAAAACGGGAAGCATCAGTGCGGCGTTCGCTCATGCGAAAGGTGAACGTCGGGCGCTGCTCATCGGTTATCTCCCGGCTGGTTTCCCCACCTTGGACGAATCAATTGAGCTTGTGCAGGCAATGTGCGACGGGGGAGTTGACCTCATCGAGGTTGGTCTTCCCTATTCGGATCCACTCATGGATGGCCCCGTCATTCAACAAGCTGTTGATCAAGCCCTAACTAATGGAGCGACCCCCAAGTCTGTGCTCACGGTGATCAAAGCCGTCGCTGATCGTGGAGTGGTTCCAGTTGTTATGAGTTACTGGAACCCAATTGAGCAGTTCGGTGTCGAAAATTTTGCTCGAGAACTGCACCAGGCCGGCGGAGTTGGGGTAATCACCCCAGATCTCACAATTGAAGAAGGACAGCCGTGGATTGCTGCTGCAGCGCTTCATGACGTTGACCCGATATTTCTCGTAGCACCGTCTTCCACCAACGAGAGAATCGCCAAGATTTGTCATGACACGCGTGGATTTGTGTACGCGGCTTCCACGATGGGGGTTACCGGTGCTCGGGACCAGGTGAGCAACATGGCTCCCGAGCTGGTGGCTCGTGTTCGTCAATGTACAGATTTACCAATAGCCGTGGGTCTGGGAGTCTCAAATGGCATTCAGGCGGCGGAAATTGCCAAATATGCCGACGGAGTAATTGTCGGATCGGCTTTTGTGAAAGCGGCCAATGCTGGAGGGGTAAATGCGGTGCGCGAACTCGCTCAGGAACTTGCACAAGGGGTACGTCACGGTGGTTAGCTTCCCTCGCTTATTCTTATGATTGGTTTGTCAGGGCTTAATGCGCCACAGATGCGAATTAAGTAAGTGAATTAGGAGCAGAAGCAATGGGTGAAAAGGGTCGTCGCGAAAGAGCTGCACAGGCACGCGGAGAAGCACAAGCTTCCGAGAAGCGTCGTGAGCGCATAGTTCGCATCGTTGGTGGGGCAACAGTGGTAGCCGTCATGGCTGCCATCATTGGAATCGCGGTATACGCCAGTAGCACCGCCCCATCAACTGACGCCAGTGGTTTAACCGGTGGGATTGTCGAGCCCGACCCGTCAGCGGCATTACCTGCCGGTGTTCTTGCAGCAGATTCACCGACTCCATTTGGCGTTCCCTACGGAACCGGCAGCGCCGATGTTCCCGTGCTTGAGTTGTGGGAGGACTTTCAATGCCCAGCCTGTGGGAAGCTAGAACTTGCCAATGGTGCTGGGATTGCGAAACTTGCCGAGGAGGGCAAGGTTCAACTCATTTACCGACCTACCGCTTTCCTCGATGCAAATTTGGGAAATGATTCATCCCACCGCGCGATTGCGGCATGGGGTTGCGCCATTGATGCTGGCAAGGTCAAGGAATACCACGACACCGTGTACGCGAACCAGCCGGTCAAAGAAGGTATGGGTTTCCCAGAGGATCGGCTTCTCGCTTTCGGCTCGGATTCAGGCATCACCGATGCTGCATTCACGACCTTCTCCCAATGTGTCACCGATGGCACCTACCTTGCTTGGGCGGCTAACACCAATCAAGAGTTTTCAGCCGGGGAAATTGGTGGAACACCCGCAGGCTTCCTTAACGGGGAACCGGTTGAAACGGCAGTATTGGCCGATCCAATCGCTTTAGCCGAACTCATAGCTTCCAAGTCGTAGTTGGAATCCTTCACGTGAAAACATTCATACCCAGTCCAGAGACGGGTATGTGGGAATTAGGCCCTATCCCGATCAGGGCTTACGCCTTGTTTATCGTGTTGGGAATCATCGTTGCCGTTGTACTAGGCAGTAAGCGATACGAAGCTCGCGGCGGACGTCCAGGGGTCATAACTGACATAGCTATCTGGGCCGTCCCGTTTGGAATTGTTGGCGGTCGGCTGTATCACGTACTCAGTGACTGGCAGATCTACTTTGGTGACGAAGGCAAAGGGTTCATCGCGGCACTTCGCGTTTGGGACGGTGGGCTGGGAATTTGGGGTGCCGTTGCTTTGGGTGGCGTCGGCGCATGGATAGGTGCTCGCCGTCGCGGTGTTTCCTTGCCACCGGTTGCCGATGCAATCGCACCGGGGATCGCACTTGCCCAAGCTATTGGTCGATTAGGTAATTATTTCAACCAAGAACTTTTTGGTTCCCCCACAACATTGCCCTGGGCTTTGGAGATCTCACCGGGGAATCGACCAGCCGATTACGCGGAATATGCAACTTTTCACCCGACATTTCTCTATGAATCCTTGTGGCTGGTGGGGGTTGCGCTCGTGGTGATCTGGGCTGATCGCAGATTCACCCTCGGCCACGGTCGGGCTTTTGCACTATACATTCTTTTGTACACGCTCGGCAGATTCTGGATCGAGCTACTGCGGATTGACAATGCCAATGAGGTCTTAGGACTACGCCTTAATGTTTGGACATCAATTATTGTTGGTTTAGGGGCTTTGGCCTACTTGGTTATCTCAGCTCGAATGCGGCCCGGACGGGAAGTTATTGCTCAGGAGGCTGATCAGGC
>CAMCYV010000120.1 GCA_945885645.1 Bifidobacterium breve
CGAGGAAATTCCAGTCGAATGGGACTGCCGTTGCGGTGGTGTGGCCGTTCGGCCTAATTTCGTTGTGGAGCCCAAAGTTCTCGATCGTCCAGTTCGTACACACTGGGACATGTTGCTCGAGCGTCGAACACTCAAGGAACTTAAAGCACTCTACGAAGAAAGAGTCGCTCTCTTGCACGAAGGAGCTCTTGCTCAGTCAGCGTAGCAACGTAAGATTTCTTGCTCCACAGCTAATTCACAATTTGCGGAGGCCCTGCGGGGCCTCCGTTTTCATTGTGATCCAAGTCCCCTTCCCTGATGACAACACCGCGGATTACTTCACCGTCAACGTAGGATGCAAATTGACTACCCGTGAATCCCGCATTGCTATAACCCGGCATGCGCACCATGCGCGCACCAATCAGGGAACTGAATCCTTTGACAATTCTATTTCCAATGGGGGGAATCAAGAAGATGACGCCAAGAATGTCTGTGGCGAATCCAGGCAACAAAATCAGCAGGCCGGACACAAACATCACAGCTGCTGATCTAGCCACCTTTGGTTTTTCTTCATCGGGTGTTGTTGCAACGACCGCCGCTCTGGCCGCAGCGTTTCGCATTAAGGCAACTCCCGCAGGAAAGCCAGCGATGATAAGCAGAATGGCGATCCCCCACCCAACGAGACTTGCGACCCACCAAAACAACAAGATTTCAACGAGCGGATACCCGAAGAGCAAAAGCCGTGAACGTATTTTCATTGATTCACCCCACCATCTTTTGTCAATGCACTCTTAAGCTTCTTGAGTCGCCGGTCAATCCCCCACACCGTTACCCTCCACAAAGCCTCGGTCACTATTTTTCGACTCATCTTGCTCGTGCCAACTTCGCGTTCTACAAACATGATGGGGACTTCAGTCACAACAAAACCCCGTTGCTTGGCGCGCCACGCTAGATCAACTTGAAAGCAATACCCCGCCGAGGCGACCTCGTGTAGATCAAGGGCGCGCAAAGTGCTGGATTTGAATGCGCGATACCCACCCGTAGCATCGTTAATATCAAGTCCAAGCATCTTTTTCGTGTAGTAATTTCCACCCTTAGACAGAAATTCACGGTTTTTTGACCAGTTCTGGGTTCCGCCGCCCTGGACCCAGCGAGAGCCGAGTACGAGATCGGAGTATTCCAAGGCCGCAAGCAGCTCGGGTAGTTGTTCGGGCTGGTGTGAGCCATCAGCATCCATTTCGACTAATACGTCAAAGCCCTGTTGCAATCCCCAGGAGAACCCCGCCAAGTACGCGGCGCCTAAACCCGCTTTGCCAACTCGATGAAGGACATGAATTCCCGAGTGCGCGGCAACCCACTGATCGGCGATCCGTCCGGTGCCGTCGGGAGAGTTATCGTCCACAACAAGAATCTCAGCGGTTGGAACGCTGCTTTGTACTCGCGCCAGAATCTTGGGAAGTGCTTCCAACTCGTTGTAAGTTGGGATTATTACCAAGATTCTTCCCAGCGCGGCATCAACGGCTTTGGGAATAGCGCTCACTGTCTCACCCTAACTCGTGATCCTTCGACGCTGGCGAATCGGGATTAGGATCAACGTGGTAATTGCAAAAAGACACAAAATCATTTCAATGTATGGCCCAAACCGCGCGCCTGATGTCAGCTTCGAGTTGGGCGCAACCTCGACGACGAATGATCCGGTGGCTCCGTCAGGAAGGGTCTGACCGACGCTACCGTCCGGCAGAATCTCAGCACTGATACCAGTAGTCGCTGCCACTATTACCGTGCGATCAAATTCAATTGCGCGTATTCGCTCAATATCAAGTTGCTGCTGCGGTAAAGCTGTTCCGGCATAAGTCGCATTATTCGTTTGGACCACAAGTATTTGTGCACCTTCACTAACAACTCGATTCACGACCGGGTCAACGGCAACTTCAAAACAAATCAAGTCACCGAGGGATACTCCACTAACATTGAAAATTCCGGGTTCGCTTCCATGGGCGAAATCACGTGATACCCGGTCATATCGTGAAATGAACTGAGTCAAAAGGCTGCGAAAGGGAATGAACTCGCCAAAGGGAACAGGAGCATTTTTTATGTAGGTGTCACCCGGACCCGACAGGGGATCCCACAAAATCCCCATGTTGTACACCTCGTTCTCTGGATCCGTAATGGAGTCGACAACGGCGCCTACCAATACTGGTGCACCGATTGCATTTACCGCTGTCTCAATTAGCGCTGCGGCATCAGGTTGGTTAAACGGATTAAGGTCTGACGAGTTTTCCGGCCATATAACAACCTCTGGCTGAGGAACTTCACCACTTTTGACTTTTGCAGCTAGCTTGATCGTTTCGTTTACGTGGTTTTCAAGAACTGCTCGACGAACATCCATGGCGCCCATCCCTGTTTGAGGAGTTCCCCCTTGAACCACACCGACGGCAATAGTTGGAGTTGTCGAATCGGTATTTGCGATGCTACTAACGGTGAACGGAATAACGAACGACGCAACAATAGTGAGAACAAGAATTGATTTAGCACGATTCGAGGTAACGAGGAATATCCCAACCAGGGCAATCGCGATCATCACCACGATGAAACTAAGCCAAGGAGTGCCACCGATTCGCGCCCAGAAAGCCAATGGTGAATCGGCCTGGCTAAAACCCAGCCTTGCCCACGGGTAACCTCCAAAAGGAAAACGTCCCCTCAAGAACTCTTCCAGGATCCAGATCGAACCCAGTGCGATCATTCCTACCGGCCAAGGAATCGTTCGGCGAGTGATTGCCCGTGACAGGATTGAGGTGAACACACCGATGAGGGCAATCCATAATGCCAAATAGATTGAAAGGATCCAGGTTGCATCAACGCCCACCACTATCAGCCAATCGTGCTGAACCCGAAAAGCCACGAGGCCAAAAATGAATCCGATTAGGGCACTCATCCTTTTGTTCGTGTTCCACACGGCGAAGGTGAAGGTTGCGATTGAGATCGGTGCCAACCACCATAGGCTTGCGAATGGGTAAGCCAAAGAAAGGAACCAGCCGGCTATACCTGCAGCAATAATTCGCAACACAATTGCGACAGATTTACTAGACATCACGGCTAACTCGATCAGAGAAATCATCCTCGAGGTAAGAGATATGACCTGTAACGATTGTGCAGACATTGGCGGGAGTCAACGGTGAATCTGCATCACCCAAATTCGGCAAAGGCACGGTGGCTGATCGAGGGTCAGTACTCCACTGAGTGACCCGCGAGTCCGGAACACTTACTTGATAGTCATCGACGCGCCACATCGCCAAGTTGGCTGTAGCCCCAACTTCGATTACGCCCTCGGAATCAAACTGCGGGCCGAGGGCACGCCAACCACCCCGGGTGTGAGCGGCGAAAGCTGCTCTACCACTCATTCGCTCATCTGAAGTGTGGTGGTGTATTGCAGCATGGACCGCGTGCCAAGGTGTGTTTGGTGTCACGGGTGAATCCGAGGAAAAGCACACGGTCGCGCCCGCGGTGTGAAGACTGCCCCATCGATTCATCTGTTGAGAGCGCTTTCCCAAACGAGTTTCGTACATACCATTTGGATTCCCCCACCATGCGTCAAATAGCGGCTGCATGCTGGCGCTCAAACCAAGATTGCGCATGATTGCGATGTGATCCTCGGCGAGCATCTCTGCGTGCTCAAAACGGTGTCGAAGGCGTTTGAATTCCGATTCAGAGGTTTCAGATGCTGCTAGAACTGCGCCTTGGATGGCAATTTCACAGGCTTGATCACCGATCACGTGGAACCCAGCTTGAATACCCGCTTGAGTGCAGGCAACCAGATGTTCGGCCACTTGCTCGACGGTGAGGTAATTGGCACCATGGGTTTCCTCGTTATCGCTGTAGGGATCACGCAGGAACGCGGTTCGTGAGCCGATCGCTCCATCAATAAAGAGGTCACCACCTGCACCATTTGCCTCTAGATCTGAAATGATTTCCTGGGCGCGCGTACTAAAAAGTTCACCCCAGTAAATGGCAAGATGTGGCATACCAGCCCTCGATGCTAGTTCTTTGAGAGAACTAGCATCTTGGTGCGAGCTAATTTGTGGCCCAGCCATTTCATGGACACCCACAATTCCATGTGAGAGAGCGTTTGCGAAGAAGCCTTCTTGGGCCTCGCGCCGTTGACTACCTGATACCGAACCCAGAGCAAAAGTGCGAATTGCGCCATGAGCGGCTTGGGTCACCGGACCGTCACTGAATCCAACGAGTGCTCTGGACTCGGGCACTTGTGCAATGAGTGAATTTGAGACTAGCGCAGAGTGCACGTCAACCCGACTCAAGTAAACGACACTCCCCCACGTTGCCCGATCGATCTCCACTCGAGTAGGAAGTTCCGGATCTTCCCAGTTGGATTCATCCCAGCCGTGGCCCAAGACTGCTCCGCCTCCGAGCAGCTTGGCGTAATCACTGAGCAAATCAAGGAACTGTTTTTTATTCCGAACGCCGGTGAGATCAAGACCATTCAGCATGATTCCAGTACTCGTAGCATGAACGTGTGCGTCAACGAATCCTGGTGCGAGAAAATGCCCTTGCGCATGAATAACAGTGTCGGCAAGTTCGCGGTGAACCTCGGCACCGCTGTGATCACCAATCCACGCAATCTCCGGGCCATCAATCAACATTGCCGTAGCAAAGGGAACACTCGGAGCGTAGATCGCAGCATTTGTGATCAAGGTTCGTCTCGACATATCGTTGCCGACTAAATCTCAATGATGACAAGATCTCGTGTCTGATTGTTGATCACTTCTGGTCCTTCAGGCGTGCAAATAACAATATCTTCAATGCGAGCTCCGTGCACGCCTTCAATATAGAAACCGGGCTCAATACTAAACACCATATCGTTTTCGATTACGGTTTCGTTATTCTCACCGATGTAAGGTTCTTCATGTGTCTCAAGGCCTATGCCGTGGCCGGTACGGTGGATGAAGTATTGGGCTAGATCGCTCTTTGCCAGTTCATTACGGCC
>CAMCYV010000121.1 GCA_945885645.1 Bifidobacterium breve
ATACCCTTCCGCGTATTTGTTGCTGAGGGTTGAACCAAGTGCCGCAAGGACCGCCGGTGACGTAAAGTTCTCGCTCGCAATGAGTTGCAAACCACCACGAGCTCGTTCTAACTCTGACAGCAGGATCCCAGCAATCTCTGGATCTTCTGCCTCGAGTTCACCAAAATCTGGTCCCCAAAAAGTCACGCGGTCACTGTCCTTTCACACTTCGGAGTCAAGCTGCGGAGTAACACTCCTGCATTTTCGGTCATTTCAGACTCAGCATATTGGATTAGAGCAGAACTCGCCTTTAAAAGCACGGCAGGTGAACCGAGTTCTTGATCACGTCAAGAAGGAACCCCACGTTGGGAAATGAAGTCCATTAAATCCGCCGTATTGAGGGCGCCCTCACGCAAGACGGTCGGATTTTGCCCGGTGCAGTCAATTACGGTGCTGCCACTGCCCGCAACAAGATCTCCAGCGGCGATGATTACGGAGACTGAGTCCATGTCACAGGCATCAAGTTGGCCCGCAAGGGCAATCGGGGGCATGCCGGCCTGCTGCGCACTCGATGATGCAAGTGGGCCACTGACATGTAGCAGCTCTAACAGAAACGGGTGCCGTGGCATTCGCACTGCGATAGGCGCACCGGCCGGGTGGTCCCAAGCCAGAGTCGTGCCAGCACTGAGGAGAAGTGTCAGCTCTCCCGGCCAGTAACACTCCATGATTTCTTTGGCAACATGAGGAATTGATGAAGTTATTCCCGAAACCGCAGCGGCATTGGGAACTAGAACTGTGAGTGGAACCTGTGGTCCAAGGCTTTTGTACTCCCGCAAAAGTGATGTACCTCGCGGTGAAAAAGCATCTGTGACAACTGCATATTGAGACTCTGTGGGGACAATGACCAATCCGCCTCGCCGTACGGTCGAATGGGCCATAGAGATCGCACGTTCCCGATTCTGGGAATCACCCGCTTCGACGCGAACACTCACCCCAACAGCCTAAACCCGTGAACTTAAACCCGAGTCGCCACAGTGAATCGTGGTCGTTGATTGAAATCCTGTCGATCACTGACAGCGGTGTATAGCAGTTCCGCATCAAGTTCCGCACCTCTGAGCACATTAACGACGCTCATTTCACCAGCCTCAGGACCTTGCACGTCTGCATGCTCAACGACGAGTAAACCACCAGGCTTTAGCAACATGGCTGCAGTTTTGGCAATCCCCCGAACTACATCGAGTCCGTCTACCCCACCATACAAAGCCATTGCCGGTTCATGCACTCGAACTTCAGGATCTCGGGGAATCATGTCTGCCGGAATATAGGGCGGATTGCACGTAACTACGTCACATATCCCGGACAACCTGGCGAAAACTTCAGCCTCGCAATCAGTGGCATCGATCTGGTGCACTTCGATGGGTATCTCTGGGTCAAATCTTTGAATATTTCTTTCTAGCCAGGGGTAAGCATCTGGACTGAGTTCAATTCCTACAACCTGAGTCCCGGGAACTTCGATCGCCAGAGAGATAGCGATGGCACCTGACCCAGTGCACAAATCCACCGCAATTGGATTCTCACGGTGATTGAGGAAACGGATTGCTGCCTCGGCAACCAATTCACTTTCAGGCCTAGGAATGAAAACGCCGGGTCCTACTTCAAGTTCAATTCGCCGAAAAGCAGCTTTGCCCGTGATGTGTTGAAGTGGAATACGGTTTAGGCGTTTTGCCAACAGCCTTTCAAATAAAATCCGGTCTTCCTCCTCGACTACGTCCTGCATGAACATACGTCCTCGAGCAACACCAAGAACGAAGGCCAGTAACTCCGCCGACTCTGTTGCCGCAGAATCAATACCAACATTGGAAAGTCGGTGTTGAGCGTCAACGAGTACGTCGCGGATGGTTCTCACGCCGAGGGCTCTGCCAACCGAGTCTGTTGATCGGCGGTCACACAGGCTTCAATGACCGCGTCCAAATCACCGTCAAGAATTTGATCTAAATTGTGTGACTTAAACCCAACCCGATGATCGTTGAGTCGGTTTTCCGGAAAGTTATACGTTCGAATTCTTTCGCTGCGATCTACAGTTCGAACCTGCGATCGCCTAATGTCTGATGCGTCTTTTGCCGCAGATTCTTCAGCAACCGCAAGGAGTCTGGCGCGGAGAATTCGCATTGCTTGCTCCCTGTTTTGCAATTGACTTTTTTCGTTCTGGCAGGAAACAACAACCCCCGTTGGCACATGTGTAATTCGAACAGCCGAGTCGGTCGTGTTGACGCTCTGTCCACCGGGTCCCGAAGATCTGAAAACGTCGATCCGTAAATCATTGGGGTCGATACTCACGTCAACGTCTTCTGCTTCTGGTGCGACCATGACACCGGCCGCCGAAGTATGAATTCGTCCCTGCGACTCCGTTACCGGAACTCTCTGAACCCGATGGACACCCCCTTCAAAACGCAAGCGAGCATATGGACCCTCGCCTGGGCCTGGGGGCACCTTTGACTTCACCGCAATGGAGATGTCTTTGTAGCCACCTAAATCTGACTCAACGGCATCGAGAACTTCGGTGGACCAGCCGCGACGTTCGGCGTATCGAAGATACATGCGCATTAGGTCGGAGGCGAAAAGCGCTGATTCATCTCCACCTTCACCAGCCTTGATCTCAACGATTACGTCTTTGTCATCCATCGGATCCCGCGGCAGTAGCAAATGGGTGAGTCTCTCCGCCAGAATTGCCTGACGCGGTAAAAGCGCAACTGCCTCGGCCGCGAAAGATTCATCTTGATCAGCGAGTTCCTGAGCAGTTTCAAGATCTGAGGAAACTGCTAACCAATCGCGGTAGGCGGCCACTATGGGGCGAAGTACTGCGTAGCGCCGTCCAAGTTTGCGAGCCTGGGCTTGATCCGCGTGAATAGCAGGGTCAGCAAGGCCCGCCTCGACCGTGTCGAGTTCACTTGCAAGCTGGGCACATGATTCAAACATGATTCACTCCTCAACCTGCTCTTGTTAGCAACTTGCTTTCATAACTTGGTTGTCGTTAACGAATGAGGTAACAACAGGTGACCTAAAAAACGGGCGCCGGTCTGGGATCGACCGCGCGACGGGGGAGACACGCGGCCGATCCCAGAACGGCGCCCGGGAAGTCGTTAGGCAGACTCGGTGCTCTCGTCCTTCACAGGTGAAGCCCCATAGCGGTTTTGGAATCTCGCTACCCGACCACCATTGTCAAGAATCTTCTGCTTGCCTGTGTAGAAAGGGTGACAGTTTGAGCACACATCGGCGTGGATGCTGCCGCTTTTGGACGTACTACGTGTTTGGAAGGTGCTGCCGCAGGTGCAGGTGACCGTCGTCTCCACGTAATCTGGATGAATACCAGCTTTCATGACTAACTCCTCTATTAATTTCCGGGTCGAAATTGCCAATTTGGTCTCCTGCGTGTGCAGGGAAACTCATATAACACGAAATTCCGTGAACCGGATCCAGCGCACATAGTATGCCACGATCTCGTTCCTTGGATTTCAGTAGCCCTTGCCCCTAATCGTCATCGCTGGACCCAGGCCCAGCCGGGGCGGTCTTTTGAACCTGCTTGAGGAATTCGAAGTTGGTCTCCGTAACCCGCAGTTTATTGAGCAACAGCTCAATCGATTGCTGCGGATCAAGGGCGTGCAACACCTTTCGCAGAGTCCAAACGACTTTAAGCTCCTCCGGTGAAAGAAGCAACTCTTCCTTGCGTGTTCCGGAAGGATCAACGTCGACAGCCGGAAAGATCCGCTTGTCGGCAAGACGACGATCAAGTTTTAGCTCCATGTTGCCGGTTCCCTTGAACTCCTCGAAAATCACTTCATCCATTCGAGATCCGGTTTCGACCAATGCTGTCGCCAAAATAGTCAGGGAACCACCATTTTCAATGTTTCGAGCAGCTCCAAAGAATTTCTTAGGTGGGTACAGGGCGGTTGAGTCCACTCCACCGGAAAGAATTCGACCCGAGGCTGGGGCCGCCAAGTTGTAGGCCCGACCCAATCGGGTCATAGAGTCCAGCAGAACAACAACATCTTGACCCGACTCGACCAGGCGCTTTGCCCGCTCAATTGCAAGTTCGGCAATGATGGTGTGGTCTTCGGCTGGCCGATCAAACGTCGAAGCGATAACTTCACCTTCGACGCTTCGCTGCATGTCAGTGACTTCCTCGGGGCGCTCGTCCACCAAAACCACCATGAGGTGACAGTCGGGGTCATTGACCGTGATCGCATTAGCAATGGCCTGGAGGACCATGGTCTTTCCGGCTTTTGGCGGCGAAACGATCAGCCCACGCTGGCCCTTACCGATAGGAGCAACAAGGTCAATAACCCGAGTGGTCAGATTGGAACTTGTTGTCTCCAACTTGAGTCGTTCCTGCGGATACAGGGGGGTTAACTTTGAGAACTCAGGACGGTTCTTGATGGTTTCCAGGTCGTACCCGTTAACCGAATCAACCTTCACTAACGGATTGAACTTCTCTCGGCGCTCACCTTCACGTGGTTGCCGAACTGATCCGATGACAGCGTCTCCCTTGCGCAGTCCCAACTTGCGAACAAATGACAGCGAAACATAAACGTCATTGGGGCCGGGTAGGTAACCGCTCGTACGAACAAATGCGTAGTTGTCGAGAACGTCGAGGATTCCGGCAACCGGAACGAGGACGTCATCTTCGTTCAGTTCAGTCTCGTAATCATTGAAGTTGTTTTGGCCACCGCTTTGACGATTATTTGGTCGGTCACGTCGATCTCTGCGATTACGGTTGCGACTACGGCTATTGCGATCATCGGAACCGCTATTGCGATCATTATCGTTGTCATTTGAATTGCGATCGTTGTTATTCCGGTCATTGTTATTGCGATCGTTGCTATTCCGGTCATTGTTATTGCGATCGTTGCTATTCCGGTCATTGTTATTGCGATCGTTGCTATTCCGGTCATTGTTATTGCGATCACGAT
>CAMCYV010000122.1 GCA_945885645.1 Bifidobacterium breve
CCGATGATCGCGAGATAACCGGCCATAAAGGTTATGAAGGTGATCACCATGACCGATCGCAACGCGCCATAACGACGCATGTTCACGTTGTCATTCATGCCGTGCATGACCGAGCCGGCCCCAAGAAAGAGCCCAGCCTTGAAAACTCCGTGAGTGAGTAGGTGGAAGATTGCAAAGACGTAACCGATTGGGCCCAGTCCCACTGCCAGCATCATGTATCCGATCTGGCTCATGGTGGATCCGGCGAGTGCCTTCTTGATATCGTCTTTTGCCGAACCAATAATTGCGCCCATGAAGATGGTAATCAAAGCAACGACAATGACAGCCGTAGCGGCTAATTCAGCGTTGTTGTAGATCACGTTACTTCGCGCGATCAAATACACGCCTGCCGTGACCATCGTTGCAGCGTGAATCAGTGCTGAAACAGGTGTGGGGCCTTCCATTGCGTCAAGGAGCCATGCTTGCAATGGGAATTGCGCCGACTTGCCTGCCGCAGCGAGAAGCAGAAGGAGTCCGATCGCGGTCAGTGTCCCTTCACTCGCCTGGGTCGCGGAACCAAATACGTCCAAGAAAGTGACGGAACCGAATGTCACGAACATCAACATGATGGCAAGGCTTAGGCCGACATCGCCCACACGGTTGATAATGAAAGCTTTTTTCGCGGCAGTAGCAGCGGAACGCTTGTATTGCCAAAAACCAATGAGAAGGTAACTCGCAACACCCACGCCTTCCCAGCCAACGTAGAGCAACAGGTAGTTGTTTGCCATTACGAGCAATAGCATCGCAGCAACAAAAAGATTGAGGTAGCCGAAGAATTTGCGTTTATCAGGGTCGTGGGCCATGTAACCCAGTGAGTAAATGTGTATCAGAGAACCAACAATGGTGATGAGCAGAATGAAAACCATTGAGAGTTGATCGAGTTGAAAAGCTAAATCAACACTCAAATTGCCAACGAAAACCCACTGATAGGCGACCTGGGTAATGGTTCTTTCCTCGGTCGGGAGCCCCATCATTTCAATTAAGAGCAGGACACCTAGGACAGCTGATGCGCATACGGTGAATACCCCCAGGTAAGGGCCCCACGGATTGGAGCGCCGACCGGTAAACAACAAAATCGCTGCACCCGCCAATGGCAACGCAATGAGAAGCCACATAAGGGAGAAAAGCCCCTCTGCTGGCATAACGGTCACGTCTGGTCCTATTCCTCGATGTTAAGTGGTCAGTTATTTGGGTTAGTACTTCAACAAATTCGGCTCATCAATTGATGCTGACTGCCTGGTGCGGAAAACTTGAACGATGATCGCGAGACCAACAACAACTTCAGCCGCGGCAACCACCATGACAAAAAACGCAACGGTTTGACCGTCAAGATTCCCATTCATGCGGGCAAATGCCACGAAAACTAAGTTTGCTGCGTTGAGCATTAGTTCAACCGACATAAACACGATGATTGCGTTGCGGCGAACGAGTACCCCGATGGCACCAATGCTGAATAGCAGGGTTGCTAGGTAGATGTAGTAAATGGGGTCCATTAGTTCTGGTCCTCACTTTCGACCAGTTCAACAACAGTTGACACAACTCGATGGTCGATGATCAACGAGTCATCACGTGACCGGACAGGTTCGGGGACGCTGTCCAGCGCCAATGAACCATCGGGCAAAATGGCTGGGGTATTTACCGCATTGTGTCGGGCGTAAACGCCTGGATTTGGTTTATTACCCGGGTGACCCGCGCCAACCATAAAGCGAGCAACGGAGAGTTCCTTCTGGGTCGCTTTTGGTCTCCATGCCTCACGATGCGTCAAGATCACAGCTCCAAGGCCCGCTGTAATTAGGAGCGCCGCGGTTGCTTGGAATGCAAAGAGGTAGTCACTAAAAATCAAATCGGCGATACCTTCGACATTGCCACCGAATTCATCATTGGCTGCGATGAGCCCAATGTCAGCCTTCCCAGTTATCGCGCTTCCGATCCCACCAATAAGCAGAATGGCAAGTGCCACCCCGAACAAGATGCCAAAAAGTCTCTGCCCGCGAATGGTTTCAATCAACGAATCTGAAGAGTCGACGCCAACCACCATAAGAACGAACAGGAACAGCATCATGACTGCACCCGTGTAAACAATGATTTGAACCATGCCCAGAAACGGGGCTGAATTTGCAATGTAAAGGATCGCGAGGTTGATCATGACCATTGCAATGAAAAGCGCTGAATGCACGGCCTTACGCGAAAGCACCATACCAAGTGCGCCAACAACCGATAGGCCGCCGCAAATGATAAAGACAACGAGTTCGCCGTCAATGCTCATGCAACACCACCTTGTTCATGAGCTGCTTGTTCGGGCCTAACTTGGTCGAGCACTGCTCCGGTGATCCTGTTGGCGTAATAATCAGTATCGGTTGTTCCTGGCACCATTTCATGGGGTGGAGCGAGCATCCCTGGCAGCATTGGTCCCAACAGATCCTGCTTTTCATAAATTAGATCGGCGCGGTTGTTATCTGCTAATTCAAATTCATTGGTCATGGTGAGCGCACGGGTTGGGCACGCTTCAATGCATAGTCCACAAAAAATACAACGGGTGTAATTGATTTGGTAGACCCGGCCGTACCGCTCACCCGGCGAGTAGCGTTCTTCATCACTATTGTCAGCGCCTTGAACAAAGATTGCATCGGCTGGACACGCCCATGCGCACAGTTCACAACCAATGCATTTCTCTAAACCGTCGGCCCAACGATTGAGTTGGTGACGTCCGTGAAAACGAGGCTTTGGTGGATACTTACTTGCATCTTCTGGGTACTGCTCCGTCACTACCTTTTTAAAGATGGTTCCGAAGGTCACTCCAAATCCGCGAACTGCGGGTGGTAACTCAGGCATAGGGAGTCTCCTCGGTTGGGGCTGAATCAAGAGCAGGAGCAATCACTTGACCGGCTACCGACTGGGCAGCGAGCACCCGTCGCGGGGTGTAAGCAAGAACCTGTCCCGGCATCGGTGGAACTGGGTGGCCACCGGCCATGGCGTCAAATGGCACACTGAGAGCTTGTTCTAGCTCGGCCTCGACAGTTGCCTGCATACGATCAGAACGAATCTGCAGAAGCCAAGACCCGACTAATAGCAACGCGATGACTACTGCACCGGTAATGAGTAGTTGCTGGTTAGTGAAAGCGAAGTCGTCACGGAAAACGCGGGCTGTTGCGACGATGAAAATCCATCCCAGAGAAGCGGGAATCAAAACCTTCCACCCAAATTTCATGAACTGGTCATAGCGCAACCGTGGAAGTGTGGCGCGCAGCCAGATAAACATGAAGATGAACAATTGAACCTTTAGCAGCCACCAAAGAATCGGCCACCAGCCAACATTTGCGGAATCCCACAATGAAATTGGCCATGGAGCAAGCCAGCCACCGAGGAAAAGGGTCGCTGCCAACGCGGAGACGGTTACCATGTTGATGTACTCGGCCAGGAAAAACATAGCAAATTTAAGTGATGAATATTCGGTGTGGAATCCACCGACAAGTTCACCCTCTGCTTCAGGAAGGTCAAAGGGTGCGCGGTTAGTTTCGCCCACCATCGATGTGACATAAATTAAAAATGAAGGTAGCAAAATAACAGCGAACCAAATTGGTTGTTGCTTTGCGATGATCTCCGAAGTTGACATGGAACCGGCAAAGAGGAAGACGGCCACGAATGACAGACCCATTGCGATTTCATAGGAAATTACTTGCGCCGTTGATCGCAAACCGCCAAGGAGTGGGTAGGTCGAGCCAGAGGACCACCCGGCCAAAACCAAACCGTAAACGCCAACCGAGGCAATGGCTAGGACGTACAGAACTGAGACCGGAAAGTCCGTCAGTTGCAGTGGTGTTTCAACTCCGAAAATTGAGACGGTTGGCCCAAATGGGATTACGGCAAAGGCCAAGAAAGCCGCTGTGGCCGAAATAACCGGCGCAATCCAGTACACGGCGACGTGCGCCGACTTAGGGATAATTTCCTCTTTGAAAGCAAGTTTGAAACCGTCCATGAGGGACTGCAATAAACCAGCAGGACCCACACGGTTGGGACCAATTCGGTTTTGCATGCGGGAGACAACCCGACGCTCCCACCAGATGGTGAACAAGGTCAGCACAACCAGCATTCCAAAAATGGCAACGGCCTTAAGAATTACCATCCACCAGGGGTCGGTTCCAAAAAAACCGAATGAAGAACCACTCATGCGGCACCTCCCTTAATGGTCACTACGTCACCGTAGCCGCAACCAAGTTGGGCATATATATGTGAATCAGGTGAGTTCATGGGAAGCCACACACTCTCACTTGCTACCTCGGCAACCTGCACCGGCAATGTAATTGAGCCTTTTGGTCCGGCGACCGTGATCAACTCAGGCGCACCCAACTTTTCAAACATTGCAGCGTTAATGGCGACAACTGATGGGCGTGCTGTTGCCGCTAAGTGTGGCTCGCCTTCTTGCATCACACCCGAGTCAATGAGCAGGCGCCATGTGGCCAGTGTCGTCCCAACGGGGGTGGAAACTTCGTGTGTACTCATGTTGGTCCGTGAACCTGACCAAGGCTGCATTGAATTCAGCTCTTTACGTAATGCACGAGTGTCTCCTTTTAGTTGGACATCCATTGCGCTTGCCAACATTGAGAGAACGCCTGCATCAGTGAGAGTCAAAGCCTCCCGGAACGCGGCAATAAACGGCTTGCTGCGCCCTTCCCAGTTCATGAAAGATCCGGATTTCTCGGTGACAACTGCTACGGGGAATACAACACTTGCCCGCTGCGTGATTTCCGAGTGGTGATTCTCCAGCGCCACAACAAAATCAGCACTTTCAATTCCAGCAAGAAGTTCACTGCCATT
>CAMCYV010000123.1 GCA_945885645.1 Bifidobacterium breve
AGGTTAAGGTTATGCCGTGTTACACACATCAGTCGTAGTTATTAGGCGCACGGGCTAAGCAGCAGCCAGTATCCGTGCGCAGCCCTCCGCTACCCTTAGGGGTCGGGGGGTTTTGCATTAATCCAATGAGAACTCAAACTGAAACCTGAACTTAAACCGACCTAACAGAGACGAGGCACAGCAATCGTGAGTAATTCACATGAGGTGAACTCCGAAGCGGGCCAACAAGGCACCCAGATGACCGGAGCCCAAAGTCTGATCACATCTTTGGAATCCGCTGGTGTTGAGGTGGTTTTCGGTATACCCGGCGGTGCCATTTTGCCCGCCTATGACCCCATGATGGACTCCACCAAGATTCGCCACATCTTGGTTCGCCATGAGCAGGGTGCCGGACACGCGGCAGAGGGTTATGCAAGTGCGACTGGTCGGGTAGGTGTCTGCATTGCAACGAGTGGGCCTGGCGCGACCAACTTGGTCACCCCGATCGCCGACGCCTATATGGACTCGGTCCCCATGGTTGCGATCACGGGACAGGTCCCCAGCGCTGCAATTGGAACCGACGCATTTCAAGAGGCCGATATTCGTGGGATCACTATGCCGATCACCAAACATAGTTTCCTGATCACCGATCCTGCTGAAATCTCCCAGGCGATTGCGCAAGCATTCCATTTGGCATCCACTGGACGGCCGGGACCGGTGCTCGTTGACATTGCCAAAGATGCCCTCCAAGCTGACACCACGTTCGTGTGGCCAGATTCGATTGACCTGCCCGGATACAACCCTCGAACTCGACCACATTCCAAGCAGATCCGAGAAGCGGCTAAATTGATTTTGTCGAGTCGTCAACCGGTTCTCTATGTCGGCGGTGGTGTCATTCGGGGTAATGCGTCGGCTTCCCTTCGCATTTTGGCCGAGTTGACCGGAATACCGGTTGTCACAACGCTCATGGCTCGAGGGGCATTCCCCGATTCACACACTCAGCACCTCGGGATGCCCGGTATGCATGGAACGGTTGCAGCCGTTGGCGCACTGCAAAAGGCAGACCTACTCATTACTCTCGGTGCTCGTTTCGACGATCGTGTTACCGGCAAGCTTTCCTCCTTTGCTCCCAATGCAGCCGTGATTCACGCTGATATCGATCCGGCCGAAATCGGTAAGAATCGCGAAGCGGATATTCCCATTGTCGGTGACGTGGGTGAAGTAATCCCGGAACTCATCGCGGCAATCAAGGCTGAAATCGAATTAGGAAACATTGGTGACTACGCCGGATGGTGGAAAGAACTCAACCGAATGCGCGAGACCTACCCCTTGGGCTACGACCTGCCCACCGACGGAACCCTCTCACCCCAATATGTGATTGAACGTCTTGGCAAAATTTCTGGTCCTGAATCCATATATGCAGCGGGCGTGGGTCAACATCAGATGTGGGCGGCTCAGTTTATTGGCTACGAATTCCCTGGAACCTGGCTTAACTCAGGTGGGGCTGGAACAATGGGCTATGCGGTTCCGGCTGCGATGGGCGCAAAGGTGGGTTGCCCTGATAAAACGGTGTGGGCGATTGATGGCGACGGCTGTTTCCAGATGACGAATCAGGAACTCGCAACCTGCACCATTAATGAAATCCCGATCAAGGTCGCCTTGATTAACAATTCGAGTCTTGGAATGGTTCGACAGTGGCAGACACTTTTCTACAATGAACGATATTCAAACACCGATCTGCAATCGCATAGATTCCCGGATTTCGTGAAGCTAGCCGAGGCTTATGGCGCCCATGGACTTCAGTGTGACAACCCGGAATCGGTGGATTCAACGATCGAAAAGGCTATGAGTCTCAACGATGCCCCGGTAGTTATTGACTTTGTTGTTCACCGTGATGCCATGGTGTGGCCAATGGTTGCTGCGGGAACCGGCAATGACGAAATCCTCTACGCGCGCTCAATTGCGCCCGACTGGGGCAGTGACGACTAATGACTCGACATACTCTTTCCGTTTTGGTTCAAGATCAACCCGGAGTACTCGCCCGGGTGGCTAGCCTTTTCTCGCGCCGAGGGTTCAATATTGAATCCCTCGCCGTGGGCCCAACCGAAGTCCCAGACATTTCTCGGATGACCATCGTGGTCAATGTTGACCGACTGCCACTTGAGCAGGTCACCAAGCAATTAAACAAACTGATCAACGTTCTCAAGATTGTGGAGTTAGAGGCTGATTCATCGGTCCAACGCGAGATACTGTTAGTGAAGGTGAAGGCAGACCTTGACTCTCGGAGTCATATTTTGGAAACAGTCCAACTTTTTAGAGCAAAAGTTGTCGACGTCGCCCAAGATACGGTCACAATTGAGGCTACAGGTGCGCACGATAAGTTAGAGGCCCTGCTGAGAGTTCTCGAGCCCTATGGAATTCGGGAGTTAGTTCAGTCGGGCATGGTCGCTATGGGGCGTGGTTCGCGTTCCATCAGTGATCGAAGTTCACGCTCCACCGAAAAAACTCCATAGAATTTGCGTTTGATCCAGCAAATCGCAATGTAAAACCAACAAAAGGAGAGCCCCCGTGGCCGAGTTATTCTACGAAGTTGATGCAGATCTTGACGTTATCCGAGGTCGTAAGGTCGCTGTAATCGGCTACGGAAGCCAAGGTCACGCCCATGCACTTTCTTTGCAGGATTCCGGCGTTGATGTGCGAGTGGGACTTGCCGAAGGTTCCAAGAGCAGGGCGAAGGCCGAGGCTGACGGCCTTCGCGTCGTCGACCCAGCGACAGCGGCCTCCGAGGCAGATGTCATCATGATTTTGGTCCCGGACCCCATTCAAAAGAAGCTCTATGAAGAATCCATTGAGCCGCACCTCAAAGAGGGGAATGCACTGTTCTTTGCGCATGGTTTCAATATTCGTTTTGGTTACATCAAACCGCCGGCATTTGTTGACGTTGCCATGGTTGCGCCAAAGGGACCCGGGCACCTGGTTCGCCGCGAATTCGCCGCTGGACGTGGAGTTCCCGTGTTAGTGGCGGTTGAACAAGATGCCAGCGGAAAAGCATGGTCATTGGCGTTGAGCTACGCCGCCGCAATCGGTGGACTTCGTGCCGGCGGAATCAAAACCACCTTTACTGAAGAATGCGAGACGGACCTCTTTGGCGAGCAGGCCGTTTTGTGCGGTGGGGCTTCGCAGTTGGTCATGTACGGCTACGAAACCTTGATTGAGGCCGGTTACCAACCAGAAGTTGCCTATTTCGAATGCCTTCACGAACTCAAATTGATCGTCGATCTCATGTACGAGGGTGGAATAGCTAAGCAGCGCTGGAGTGTTTCCGACACAGCCGAATTTGGTGACTACGTCTCAGGCCCCCGCGTTATCGATCCGAGTGTGAAGGCGAATATGCAGGCCGTCCTCGCCGACATCCAAAATGGGAGTTTTGCTGATCGATTCGTGAACGACTACAACAACGGAAGCACGGAGTTCCTTGAACTTCGCGCTAAGGGAGAAAAGCACCCCATTGAAGCCGTTGGGCGCAAGCTTCGTTCCATGATGTCATGGGTTTCAGGCGATGATAAAGATTATGTTGAAGGCTCTGCTCAAAGGTAGTCTGTGGGCGAGGGCAGGCGAAGAATAAAGGCTCACGAGCGAAGCTTTTAAGGGGTCATTAGGATTGGATCGTGCCTAAATCCCGAGTACTTATTGCCGAAGAACTTTCGCCCGCAACAGTTGAGGCCCTGGGCCCCGATTTTGAGATCATCAACTGTGACGGCGCCAACCGTGATGAATTGTTAGCGGCGATAGTTGACGTTGATGCAATTCTCGTTCGTTCAGCCACAATGGTTGATGCAGAGGCACTCGCGGCAGCGAAAAACCTCAAGGTTGTGGCTCGCGCGGGGGTAGGTCTTGACAATGTTGATGTTAAAGCGGCAACCCTGGCGGGAGTCATGGTGGTCAACGCCCCAACTTCAAACATTGTTAGCGCGGCTGAATTGGCAGTGGGACTGCTCTTAGCAAGCGCACGCCATATCGTGCCGGCCAATGAAGCTTTGCGCAAAGGGGAGTGGAAGCGGAGCAAGTTCACCGGTGTTGAGGTCGCGGACAAGGTTGTTGGTGTCGTCGGACTCGGGCGCATTGGAGTTTTAGTCGCTCAGAGACTCAGTGCATTTGGCGTTCGCCTCATTGCCTATGACCCCTACGTGCAGCCAGCACGAGCCGCTCAACTGGGGGTTCGCATGGTGACCCTAGACGAACTACTTGTCGAAAGTGATTTCATTACAATTCACTTACCTAAAACCCCGGAGACTGTCGGGCTTATTGGCGATGCAGAATTGCATAAGACCAAGCCAACGGTGCACATCATTAATGCTGCTCGTGGTGGAATCATCGATGAAACTGCTCTCTACAATGCACTTGTCGATGGCCGCGTGGCTGGCGCCGGTGTTGATGTTTATGGAAAAGAGCCTTGTACTGACTCCCCGTTGTTTTCGCTTGAGTCTGTAGTCGCTACTCCTCATCTGGGCGCATCAACCGATGAAGCTCAGGAAAAGGCTGGCATTTCAGTTGCTCGGTCCGTTCGATTGGCACTTGCCGGCGAACTGGTTCCCGACGCCGTCAATGTCCAGGGGGGCAATCTCCACGAGGATATTAAGCCATTGATTCCACTGGCAGAAATGCTTGGTGTTATTGCCTGTGCTCTCGCGGATTCAGCGATAGTTCGAGTAGAAGTTGACGTTCGAGGAACAGTCGTTGAACATGATGTGCGAGTCCTCGAGCTCAGTGCGACAAAGGGTGTATTTCAAAACTTGGTGCATGATCCAGTTTCTTTTGTTAATGCCCCCGTTCTCGCGGAGCAGCGTGGAGTTGA
>CAMCYV010000124.1 GCA_945885645.1 Bifidobacterium breve
AGTTGATTTCAGCGACACCCTCAGACGCTGGGATCATGGTTGTCCCACTGCCAGAGGTCGATGAAGTGCAGAATATTTCCTACGCTGTTCAGTGGATCCTATTTGCTCTTGTCGCGGTCATTGGTTGGTTCATTTTTCTTCGGCGAGAATCGGAAACCACTAGCGAGTGAACTGAGTTTCATACAGATCTGAATAAACGCCACCTTCGGCTAACAATTGATAATGGGTGCCACGCTGCACAATTTGGCCGTCAACAACGACCAGTATCTGATGTGCCCCACGAATGGTTGACAGTCGGTGCGCAATCACAACTGATGTGCGGCCACTGAGCGCATTATCAAGTGCTTGGTGGACGGCCCGTTCACTTTCACTGTCCAAATGTGCGGTTGCTTCGTCGAGAATAACCACCCTAGGAGACTTCAACAACAAACGAGCCAAGGCGATTCGCTGTTTCTCTCCTCCGGAAAGCCGGTAGCCGCGATCACCGACGACCGTATCCAGGCCTTCAGGCAACGATGAAATCATGTTCCAGATCTGAGCATCGACACACGCTTGTTCAACTTGCTCTTTAGTAGCATCAGGTTTTGCGTAGAGCAAATTAGCACCGATGGTGTCGTGGAACATGTGTGAGTCTTGGGTCACCACACCTAATGCATCGCGCAGCGATTCAAAAGTAACGTCTCGAATATCTTCGCCACCGATCCGAATACATCCATTGACTGGATCGTAGAGCCGCGACAGCAGTGCGGTTATGGTGGTTTTTCCGGCGCCCGATGGACCTACTAAGGCTGTAAGAGTGCCTGCCGCAACCTCAAAACTTACGTCGCGTAATACCGGCTCCTCTCCCCCAGCCGAATCCATTCGTGCAACTGATTCCAGTGACGCCAAACTCACCTCACTGGCCTTGGGGTAGGTAAAATCAACATGATCAAAGGCAACGGTCAGCGGCCCACTTGGCAACTTCTTTGCATCAGGTGACTCCACCACGAGAGGCTGCAAATCAAGAACTTCAAACACCCGGTCGAACGACACCAATGCGGTCATTACATCCACCCGAACATTTGAAATGGCTGTCAGCGGGCCGTAGAGCTGTGCCAGTAGCCCGACCAGTGCCAGCAAGGTCCCCAGCGAGATCGCACCGGTGATCACGAGATTTCCTCCGAGACCATAGGTGACGGCTGTAGCCAGGGCAGCAACGAGAGTGAGGGCGGTGAAGAACCAGCGGTTTGCCATCGCGATTTGAATTCCGGAATCACGAACTACCTTCGCGCGGTCGCTAAACACCTGCGATTCTTCAGCGGGACGTCCAAATAACTTCACTAAAAGTGCGCCAGCAACGTTGAAACGCTCCGTCATCTGGTTACTCATTGAAGCGTTGACGGTCATCTGTACGCGGGTCATTGATTGAAGTCGACGCCCCATGAAACGAGCAGGGAGTAGGAACAACGGCACCAGAATGAGCGAGGCAAGAGTGATTTGCCACGACAAAATAAACATGGTGATCAAGACGATGACAAGGGAGATCATGTTGCCCAGAACACCCCCAAGAGTGGATGTGAATGCCTGCTGGGCTCCGATTACATCGTTATTCAAACGTGAAATGAGTGCGCCAGTCTGTGCTCGGGTAAAAAACGCGATGCTTTGTGACTGGACGTGGTCGTAAACTTCATTTCGAAGGTCAAAAATCAGACCTTCACCGATTCGGGCCGAGTAGTAACGGCTTACAACTCCCAAGCCTGCATCCGCGATTGCCAATAAAGCAATAAAGACAGCCGTCCACGTCACGAGAGATGCGTCTCCCGGCGTTATGCCTTGGTCAATTATTCGGCGGAAAAGTAACGGCTGAGCAACACTGAGCAACGACGCGACAACCAGGGTTATCAGAAAGAAAGTAATGAGAATTTTGTATGGTTTTGCGTATCCGAGGATTCTTTTGACGGTTTCACGGCTAACCTTTTTATCTTTGACTGATGCATCTCGTGTCATTGACCGGTACATCATCCAAGCGTTTTCCATTGACACGAATTCTTCTCCGAACTAATTGTGACTGACCCAATAATGACTGATCTATGAATTAATGTTGTGACATAAGCATGTGCAGATGGCGGAGTCGCTTTGTCTGAGAACGCCGCTCGGCGACCCACGGTTCTTCTCCATAGGCGATTCCGGCCAACATTGACTTAGCGTCAATGAGTGCCTCTGGCATAACTGCTCGCAAAGGATCAACAAGTTCGATGAACCCCGCATCTAGGTCATCCGATAAGGCGCTCACTAAACCAAGTGCGTGAGCCTCTTGGGCATCGATTACACGTCCGCTGCCTATGAGTTCCAGGCTTTTGCGGTACCCGAGAATTTCCATGAACCGTACGGTGCCACCTAAATCGGGAGTAAGTCCCCATTGGGTTTCTTTGAGAGCAAACTGCGCACTGGGCTGGGCAATAATGAGGTCACAAGCGAGGGCTAGTTGGAATCCAGCCCCGATGGCGTGCCCTTGAACAAGGGCAAAACTAATTTGCGGCAAATCACGCAAAACCCGAAAAAACCGTTGGTAATAGGCAATTGTGTCGTCAAGTTCAGTGTCACTTTGCGAAGCCATTTCCATAAATGATGGCTGACCAGGTATTCCTGCAGGGGTGAACATTGCACGATCTAGCCCAGCCGAAAATGACTTGCCATTTCCGCGCAGAACAATGAAGCGCGCCTCTCTAGGGACTTGTGTACTGATGCTGTAGAGCTCATCCCATGTCTGCGGGGTTTGAGCATTGCGCTTATCCGGGTCGTTGAGGGTGATTGTGAAGACATCACCGGCGAGATTCGTCAGAATTTCCATGTCTTTAGGCTAACTCAATGAGTTCGATGTAGGACTCACTCCAGAGATCTTCGTCACCGTCAGGCAGAATCAGGACTCTTTCAGGATTCAAGGCTCGCACGGCACCAGGATCATGTGTGACCAGAACAACTGCCCCTTCATACAGAGAAAGCGCATTGAGCACTTCTGCGCGGCTTGCTGGATCGAGGTTGTTTGTCGGCTCGTCGAGCAGTAGAACATTCGACCCGGAAACGACTAGACAAGCAAGCGCCAATCGAGTTTTTTCACCGCCAGAAAGCACTCCGGTTGGTTTATGAACTGAATCCCCTTGGAAAAGGAACGATCCAAGTACTGTCCGCTGCTGGGTGTCGTTGAGATGCGACCCAGCTGAAGCCATGGTCTCCCACACTGTTGCGGTTGGGTCCAAAGTCTCGTGCTCCTGTGCGTAATAACCAACGATTGCACCGTGTCCAAGTTCCCGCGACCCAGTGTCCGGTGGGTCAATCCCGGCCAGGATACGCAGCATCGTTGTTTTTCCCGCGCCATTGAGTCCCAGAATGACAACCTTGCTGCCGCGATCGATCGCAAGGTTCACATCCGTGAAAACTTCAAGGCTGCCGTAACTTCGAGAAAGGTTCTCCGCCATAAGTGGCACTCGACCGCAAGCTTTCGGTGTGGGGAACCTCAGTTTCGCAACATTGTCTTTTTGAAGCACCGATGCAGTTTCGGCCATAATGCGATCAGCCCGTTTAAACATTGTCTGAGCAGCTTTCGCCTTTGAGGCTTTAGCTCGCATTCTTTCGGCTTGCTTACGCAAACTATCTGCCTGTGTTTCCGCATTTTTGCGCTCGCGTTTTCTCCGTTTCTCATCGGTTTCCCGTGCGAGCAGATACTTGCTCCAGCCCATTGAATAGAGATCAATTTCCTGCCGATTCGCATCAAGATGCCACACTTTATTAACCGTGTCCTCGAGCAATTCAGTGTCATGACTGATCACGATGAAACCTCCTTCGTAGGCTGCAAGGTACTTGCGCAGCCAGCGAATCGAGTCCGCGTCGAGGTGGTTGGTCGGTTCATCGAGCAGCAAGACGTCGGCATCGGAAAACAGAATTCGGGTTAATTCAACACGTCTACGTTGGCCACCGGAAAGGGTTCCCAGCGGTTGAGCCAATATTCGTTCGTCTAGCCCAATACTTGCGGCAATCGTTGCTGCTTCGGACTCAGCCGTATAACCACCAAGGCCCTCAAATTCGCCCAGAGCACGGTTATACCGATCTCCAGCCCGATCGAAATCATCCGCGCTGATGCCAGGCGTGGCTAAAGCTTCCGCAGCTTTTGTCATCCGGATTGAGACAGCGTCAAGCCCACGAGCGCTGAGGATCCTCGAGCGTGCCAATTGATCGGGGTCCGCCGTACGAGGGTCCTGTGGCAGATAGCCGACCGTGCCTGTGATTTTCACACTTCCGCTTGCCGGGGCCGCTTCACTGGCTAAAACCCGGGTAAGAGTTGTTTTGCCAGCACCATTTCGACCGACTAACCCGATGCGATCACCTTTATCGACCCGGAGCATCGGGGCGGTGAGTAAGAGTTCTGATCCTGCGCGTAATTCGATTTCGGAAGCAGCAATCATGACTGACGTAGTCTAGTCCCTGCACCGGACACCTGATTCAGACGTTGAACCCCAAGGAACGCAACATGTCTCGACCGTCGTCGGTAATCTTGTCTGGTCCCCATGGTGGCATCCAGACCCAGTTAATTTTGAAGTCCGTCACGATCGAATCAAGTGCACTTCGTGTCTGATCCTCGATGACGTCAGTGAGCGGGCATGCTGCCGAGGTCAGGGTCATGTCGACTGTGGCTGTATTGTTTTCGTCCACGGTTACTCCATAGACCAAACCAAGATCAACAACATTGATACCCAATTCAGGGTCGATGACATCCTTCATCGCTTCAATAACGTCTTCATTGGTTACTGCCATGATTTACCCATTTCGTGTAGTAGTTGTTGAGGTTAACTCAGC
>CAMCYV010000125.1 GCA_945885645.1 Bifidobacterium breve
ATCTGGCACCGGTTCCGGGTGAATCAGCTCGGCTGGGGGCATGGGTGCGTCGAGTTCTTGAAGTGGTTGATTCACGCGACCACGGGGTTGCCTGCGTCGAATCGCTTGGGAATCGTCCGACGGGAACTCCTTCAACGGGCGTGGGATCAGCGGCTCGGGTACATAAACTTCGGGCTCGGTAACGGACTCTGCAGCAAACTCCGCGGCAAACATGGCGGGAGAACCGCCACCACGACGGCGCACAACCGGAGCGGACTGACCAATTGAAGGAAAGGTGGATGGGGGTAATTCGACCGAGGTGGGGTCCGTGTAAATCGGCTCCACCGTCGAGGCTGCAGGTGTTGATCTTTTCGGAGTCGTGACAGCGCGGTGGACCGAGTCGCGCGATGGCAGTGCAGATTTAGATGCAGGAGAAGGTGTAGGCGAGGGCGCAGAAGTGCGAGCTTTTGCTTGCAGGGGTCGCGGTGGCCGTGGCGCGGGTAGCGGCGCTTCTTCGAACTCTTCAATTTCGGGTAGTTCAGATTCAATCAGGTGATCAAGTGGTTGTGTTTGACCGCGCCGCTGCGCGCGCGAGCGCCGTGCCCTACCTGTGACTTGACCGATGAGTGAGTCGTCAATGGCGTGCGCGAGTTTCGTTGACGTAACGGCAGTTGGCCTGCGCGTGACGAGAAATGATGCAGGAGATTGTTGGATCGTCGCGAGTGGCCCGAACGTTGGTCGCAATGGAGGCAGAAGCATGAAGTCGCCGCGTTGCTCGGTGACCGCTCCTGGCGACGGTGTTTCACTCACCGCACACCCTCCGATCCAACTCGATTGAACTGCGAAACTAACTCGGTCATCCGCCTGCGAACATCATGGGTGAGATCCAAGATGTCATTGAGCGACCAGTGCAAGTAGTAGGCCAGAAATCCGATCTCTTCCCAAAGTCGATCGGTTCCGACCGTTGTTATTCCCCCGGCGCACCACCTCCGACATCGACCAGCACGGTCTCACTGCAATTCGGGCAGGTGACCTCGGCCAATGTGGAGCCTTCGGTGTTGATCCTTCGATACAGATCCTGGAGAAAAGATAGGTCGGTTGCCCAAAGGCCACCGATTACCTGATCGTCGATATTCGGCAATGTGCCGAGACGGGTGACCACCCGGGCGAGGAGCACGAGGCTCAAGAAAGCTTCGTGCTCCTTCACCTTGGGGTCGAGAAGGGGCATGAGTTCATCTCGCGCGGTTGCCAAGCGCATGGTGCCCTCGCGGTGCACCTCACCATTCGCATCCACATACCCACGCGGCAGAACGAAATTAAAGGTCGTTTGCAGTGGGCTGACTTCAGTGACTGACATACGCCCTCAATTCCCTCATGATCAGTTGCGGTTAGGCCGCGGTCATTTCAGTGAACGACATACTGATCGTCATGTTGATGCCGGTTGCTTCGCCGGCCTTGAGTGATCCGTACGAAACGCTGGTGACCATCAGGTTGGTGAACTCGATAGTGCGCACCGGGGTCCCGTAGGTGTCCTTGTAGACCAACTTGCCGGTCTTACGGGCACCCTTGAAATCACCCTGCAGGCCATCGAGGAACCACTTGGTGAGTCCCCCGTCGCCGGTGGCAAGCACCGTGACCTGCAGTGTTCCGGACTGACGTGGTCCAAGCATCTGTTGGATCACGTACTGGCCGGCCGGTGTCATCGACTTGAGTTCGATGGTTGCCGTTTCTTGCGCAATGTTGTTCACCTCGATGACGTTCGGAATTACTTGACCGTCAATGGTGAATTCGAACGAATAAGCGGTTAGGGCTTCGCCCTCTACTAGGTTTGCCATCGTCGACCTCCTTTATTTGTTTGAGTGACTATTCGGCGATGGACGTGCCGCCGGAGAACTGAGACAAGCGGAAGATGACGAACTCGGCTGGCTTCACCGGAGCAACGCCTACTTCCACGATCACCATGCCGAGATCAACACTCTCGGCAGAGTTGTTCTCTCCGTCGCACTTGACGAAGAAAGCTTCGGACGGACTCGATCCAAAGAGTGCACCGGAGCGCCACTCGTTGACAAGGAATGCCGAGATGGTGCGTCGAATACGGCCCCACAGGTTTGCATCGTTTGGCTCGAAGACTGCCCACTGCGTACCTTGCAGGATCGACTCTTCCAAGTAATTGAAGTAACGACGCACGTTCACGTAACGCCACTCGGCATCACTCGACAGAGTGCGAGCACCCCACACCCGAATACCGCGACCAGGGAAGGATTTGATCGAGTTGACACCCTGCGGGTTGAGCATGTCCATCTCACCGCGAGTTACCGGGTACTCGACGCCGACTGCACCGAGCAGGATCTCGTTCGCGGGTGCCTTGAAGACTCCGCGGGTGTCGTCGTTGCGGCTCCACAGACCAGCAATGTGACCGCTGGGTGGGAACGCTGCATTTTTGCCGGTGGTGGGATCGAACATCTGGATCCATGGCCAGTAAAGGACTCCGAACTTCGAATCGAAGCCGGTGGTATTGACGCGCCAGTCACTTGCCTGCTGCGCATTCATTCCCGCTGGGGTGTCCAGGATCGCCATCCGGTTGCCCATAAGTTCGCAGTGCGCGAGCATTCCAGCTTGGACCGCTTTCATGGCATCAATATCAATCGAACCGTTGGCCTGTGCGACGGCGATATCCGGTGCCGCGATCATGGTGATTTGTTCGAGAGTCTCGAATGCCGTGAAGCCGGTGCGTTTGGCGGGATCACCAATGAGCTCACCGGTTTCGATTTTCGCTGGAGCTGAACCGTCGTCGCTGACGAGTGCAACGGTGCCTTCCTGCAATCCGGATGCAATCAGTGCTTCGTCGACCGCGTTCGGTTGAATCCGAACTATCTTGGATCGAGTGTTGACCTGGGTGGCCAAGTTGCTTGGTCCAGCGGCAAGGGTGCCGGAGAATGTTTCATCTTTGGCGCCGTCGGCGGTGATCGTGATCGTGAATGTGGGTTGACCGTCGGTTTCACCCGCGGCTTTCACATCAACAGCGACCTTCTTGGCACTTGAACTGATTGCCATTACTTTCAGTGCAGCAACCGCTTTGTCGGCCTTCGCGGGCAGTTCACCCATTGGTGCTGATGACGGGCGGGCAGTAGTTGGGATGCGCACAATGTAAGCGCGGCCACCACCATTGTTGAAAAAGCCGTAGACAGCTTTTCCAAGTGCATAGTTTTCGACCATGTCGCCGAAAGTTTCGACGTACTGTGTCCAGTTGGTAACGAGTATCGGTTCATTGATGGGACCTTGGGCGGCGAAGCCGACGAAGCCTGCAATCGCTGTGCCGACACCCTCAATTGGGCGCGTACCAGCGGGCACTTCCTCGACGTAAACGCCCGGAGACAAATAGCTGGGCATGGTTTCCCTTTCTTGACGTGAGAGTCAGGACGGTACTAACGGAATCGACCACTGCCTACCCCCCCGTTCAGAGGGGTAGGAGTTGACGAAGCTTCGCGTTACGTTCTTGGAGTGTCGAATCCGCTGGTTACTGGGAGCATGTTGCGCTGCACCATGGGGCTCACCCCCGCGCCCCTGAATGTTCTTCCGGTCAATCGGGTTCTGGGCCAAGGACCACCGGTGGGGAACATCATGGACAACAAACCGCTGGTGAACATCTTGCCCTTTGGGATGTGCCGGTCGATTGCAAATCCGGTTGTGGCTTCCGCAACTGCGGCTGCACTCGGCGTTCTGGTCCCCATGCCGTGCGTTCCGGTCACACCAGCCCCATGGATCTCGAGTTCGCGGGTGCTGATCGGCGGTGCGCCTGTGATCACGAAGTCGTCCAAATGCATGTGTATTTGGGGCGGACAAATCTCCCCCCTCGCCACCCCTGCGGTCACGATTAAGGCGGGCTGATGCTCTCAGAGATTGATCGGGCGCTCGTCACGCTGCTCAGCACCCAGACTTACTTAGAGGAGCGGGTCAGGGTGGACCTCGACCCTCCCACAAAAGACTGGGCCGCACGTCGCACCGGCCCGGTGCTGAACTTGTTCCTCAACGACATCCGGGAGAACACCGAAAGGCGAACCGCGGACATCGTTGAGGTCAAAGACGACAAGGGAATCATCGTTGCGCGGCGTCCAACGGAGCGAACATTCATGTTTTCCTACGCTGTCTCGGCCTGGACCTCACGCCCTGAAGACGATCACGCACTTCTGGGTGCGGCCCTAATGAATTTGCTTCAACGTGAGTACCTCCCCGAAGATTTGTGCGACGGCACTCTGGCCGAACTCGCTCGAGTCGGACGCCCAGCCATGATCCGAGTTGGCGGTGTCCTGTACTCCGATCGACTGGTTACCGAACTGTGGTCTTCAATCGGCGGAGAGTTCCGCCCGATCATCGCGCTGACCGTCTCTACTTTGATCCCAGCAGGCCTGCCCACACCGGCTGGTCCGCCGCAGACTGCTCCGCCGAAATTCACTTTCCAAGACACCCGCAACGGCGGTACGAGCACGGTGCAAGCAGCAGCGCCCGTTACACCAAACGAAGAAGAAGACAATGCCCCGCAGGCACCTACACGGACCCGCACCCGGGAGTCACTCGGCTAATTAACAGAAGTCGGTCTCAATGCGCGCGTGCGTGAGCCTTGAGATGTGATCATTCATACGGGCTAGCGGGCGGCGAGATCGCTTCGATCGCGGAAACCGAGAGACCGGGGATCGGAACCGTGCTGCCAGAGATCACGAGGTTGTCGGGGATCCACGTACCGGTGAGTGTTACCCAGGTATCGGCCGCAGGGTTG
>CAMCYV010000126.1 GCA_945885645.1 Bifidobacterium breve
CTGCCATCTTGCAAGAGGCAATTGATAAATTACACGGAGCCTGAAAGGTCGGTTAACGCATAAAGCGTGTCCGCTTGGATTCCTCGAGCGGGCGATATTTCAACGCTGCCCACGGGTTCCAGAAGTGCAGTGAGTGCAGCGCGCTTTACCTCACCCCCTAGGAGTAGCAGGGTAAGTTGTGAATTATTCAAGGTCGAGAAACCCAGAGTCACTCGTGTGGGGGGTGGCTTGGGAGCTTCGAATATTGGCATAGCGATTAATCTTGAATCCAATTCAGGTCTACCGGGAAAAAGTGATGCAATGTGTCCATCAGGTCCAACACCTAGAATCACTACTGAGAATCGTGGTGGAGAGCCTGCAGAGCCAAAATCAATTAAATCAAGAGCATATTCATTGGCCGACTCGACTGCACTGTGAACTTGGTCGGCGGCCGGCATCCGATGGATATTTTGTTCAATATAAAACTCACCCAAACTTGACTTAATTCCGAAATCATTACGATCAATTGAGGCTGCTTCAACGAATCTTTCGTCACCCCACCAGAAGTGTGTGTTGGCCCACGTCTGTTGGGGAATGTTCTTTGCGACATTCGCCAGTTGACTGGTAATTGATAGGCCCGCACCACCGCCAGTGAGAACTACATGCTGCAATTCTGTTGGGTCCGCTCTTATCAGAAGCTTCGTGAGTATTTCAATAACATCGACAACGATGTTTTGGGTCACCTGAACTTGAGGAATCACGTGCTCTTCCCGGCATAGGAGCGAATGACCCAGCCATAAACCTCGTCGGGATCGAGACGACGCAGTTCCTCATTGAGCAACGTGGTCAAATCACGCCGGGGAAGTGAAATATGGGCATCGGGGGACCCTGTTTGAGACAGGGTCGCTGTGTTTCCGGTTGCTCGGGTGATTGAAATTTCTCCAGCGGAGGTCGTGACAATCACCGAATGAATTCCAGGTGAATTCGATGTTGCGACTTCGATAGTCGTATCCAGGGTTTTCTCCAGCCAAGTTGCGAGAAGAGCGGCACTCGGGCTATGCGCCTCTGCGGTGATTAAAACACCATTGACAGCGGCGGTTGGCTGGTCAAAGGTGGTTGCCAAGATTGATCGCCAAGGTGTTAGTCGAGACCAAGACAGGTCAGTGTCACCGGGACGGTAACCACGGCCACGCTGACGCAATTCCTCCAGGGGATCCTCGCTGGTCGCGGCATCGGTAATCCTTCGCTGGGCATGACGCCCAATGGCGTCCTCCGCGGGGACTGCGGGCGCATGTGAGGGCCAAAAAGCAACAACCGGAGTATCTGATAGCAATAGTGGGATAACAACCGAGTCGGCGTGATCTGCCAGTTCCCCGCGTAGCCGTAGTACGGCCACCTCACCAGGGCCATCGTCACCGCCAACTGCAATCTCAGCATCGAGTGAATGTGTCCCTTTGCCCGGTCGAGGGATTACCGTGACAATTCGCATCGGGTGTTGACGCGCGGCGGAGACAGCACCCGAAGTTGCGTCGGATTGAAGTTCCTCATCAGTGAGGATGAGCATCGTAAGAACCATTCCTGTTGTTGGAGAACCTTGCCGGTGTCGCTCAGAGGAAATCGCCGAAGCAATTGCTCCACCGCTTGTGTTTTCAAGTCGGATCATGGCCGTCTCCACGTGCGTCCATCACGCGCAATCATTTCATGTGAAGAATCCGGTCCCCAGCCGCCGGATGCATATTGCTCGGGAGCACCGTGGGTTGCCCAGTAGTTCAGAATTGGATCCAGAATCTCCCAACTGAGTTCAACCTCTTCGTGGCGAGGGAACAGGGGCGGATCGCCCAGGAGAACATCGAGGATAAGCCGCTCATAGGCCTCGGGGCTCGTATCAACGAATGAGTCACCGTATTGAAAGTCCATCGTGACATCACGAACTTGGATTGAACTCGTGTCGGGCACTTTAGAACCAAAACGAACCGTAACGCCTTCATCGGGTTGGATACGAAAAACCAGCGCATTGTTGCTTAGTTCCTCAACAGAAGATGAGCTAAAGGGCAAATGGGGCGCCCGCTTAAATATAATGGCAACTTCAGTGACTCTTCGTCCAAGACGTTTACCGGTGCGTAAATAAAATGGAACGCCTGCCCATCGACGGTTCTCCACATTTAGTCTCATCGCGGCGAAAGTGTCTGTTGTCGAGTCCGCAGGAATACCTGATTCTTGCAAAAATCCAGGAACGGGAATCCCTCCCTGCCAGCCTTCGTGATATTGGCCACGGGAGGTGTGCGCCCCAATGTCCTCTGGAACACTTACCGCACGTAAAACTTTTTCTTTCTCTGCTCGGACATCATCAGCACTAAAGGAAAGTGGTTCTTCCATGGCAGTAAGTGCCAGCAGTTGAAGAAGGTGATTCTGAATTACATCACGAGCTGCGCCTATACCGTCGTAGTAGCCGGCTCGCCCGCCAATACCAATATCTTCAGCCATTGTGATTTGAACATTATCAACGTAGTTGCAATTCCATAAGGGTTCGAACATTGCGTTTGCAAATCGTACGGCCAAAATATTTTGGACTGTCTCTTTGCCGAGATAGTGATCGATACGAAAAACACTCCCTGAGGGGAATACCGAGTCGACTAGCTTGTTGAGTTCTTTCGCACTTGTGAGATCGTGACCAAACGGTTTTTCAACCACAACTCGACGCCACGAATTAGGTGTGGGGCTACTCGCTAAACCGCTACTTTCCAAATTCTCCAATACAGCAGGAAATAGACCAGGCGGGATGGAGAGGTAAAATGCGTGATTTCCACGCGTGCCCATCTTGATGTCTAAATCTGTCAGGACCTCTGCGATTCGCAGGTAAGCAGAGGGATCTGTGAGGTCTCCGTCAATGAATCTGATTCCAGCAGCCAATTGATTCCACGTCTCTTCTCGAAAAGGAGTACGTGAGTGCTCTTTTACGGCGTCATGAACAACTTGTGCGAAGTCTTGGTGGTCCCAGTCCCTTCGAGCAAAACCAACAAGGGCAAATCCCGGAGGGAGTAGCCCACGATTTGCGAGATCATAGATTGCTGGCATTACTTTTTTACAACTCAAGTCTCCGGTAACTCCAAAAAGAATCAAGGCGCAGGGCCCAGCGATTCGAGGGAGTCGTTGATCCGCTGGGTCTCTTAAGGGATTGATGTAATCGATGTTATGCACGCTCAAGGGCCTTTGCGACGGTGTCGAGGAGTGCAGTCCATGCCTGCTCAAATTTGGCTACTCCGTCTTTTTCAAGATCCCCGCACACCGTGTCCATGTCAATACCGAGGTCGCTAAGTTGATGCCAAATAGCGGCGGAAGCATCGGCTGTACCGGAAACAGTGTCCCCAACGAAAAGACCGTGGTCAGCGACGGCAAAAAGAGTTTTCTCTGGCATCGTATTGACGCACCCCGGGGCTACGAGATCGATGACATACCGAGTATCCGCATACATGGGATCTTTTACACCGGTTGAGGCCCACAGCGGCCTTTGAGGGTTCGCGCCATGTAGCGCCCGCCACCGATCGCTGGCGAGGACCTCGATGTATGACTGCCACGCGAGACGGGCATTTATGATCGCAGCTTGGCCAAGCAATGCAATCGCTTTGTCGCTGCCATTAACTTTGAGCAACGAATCAACCGCTGAATCAACACGACTCACAAAAAATGATGCGACCGACTCGATATTGTCAATTCGGTGACCGCGCTCGAGTGCCAATTCCAGACCCGACATGTATGCATTCATCACCTGGATGTACCGATCCACTGAGAAAATTAGCGTGACATTTACGCTGATTCCGCGTCCAATTACCTCCGTGATTGCGGGCAGACCTTCTACTGTCGCAGGAATCTTGATCAAAAGATTCTCGCGATCGACTAAGTTCCACAGATCCTGGGCTTCTACAATTGTGGCCTGAGTATCTCGTGCTGAGCGCGGATCAACTTCGATGGAAACACGTCCATCGGTACCGCCCGAAGCCTTAAAAACGCCAGCAAAAATGTCGCAGGCACTCCTGACGTCATCGGATGTCATCAGGCGCACTGCTTGCTCAGCGTCTAATCCTTGGCTGGCCAAGGCTGCAATCTGGGTTGCATAGGCTTCAGCACTGCCGGCAATGGCTCCTTCAAAGATTGACGGATTTGTTGTCACTCCACGGACACTCATGGTGTCAATGAGTTCCTTGAGGTTGCCGCTCGTGATCCGGTTACGGGTGAGGTCATCGAGCCAGATACTGACGCCCGCGCGCGTTAGGTTTTCAAGTATTGAATTCATCGTCACTCCCGGTGTGTCATGGCTATGAGTTGTGCATGGACTTCATGGCAGCTGAAACAACCGCTGCGGGTGTGATGCCAAACTCTTCAAAAAGAACTGGGGCACTTGCACTTGCGCCAAAGTGATCCAGCCCTACAACTTCACCGCGTGTTCCCACGAATCGATACCATCCAAAAGTTGCTCCTGCTTCCACGGCGACCCTAGCCGTTATGCTCGGTGGCAATACCTCATCACGATAGGCCTGCGATTGTGAGTCAAACCATTCAATGCAAGGCATTGAGACAAGTTGAACTGCGTATCCTTCAGTATTCAAGAGTTCCTTCGCTGAGAGTGCAACACTGACTTCGGATCCAGTTGCAATGATGATGACCGTTGGATTCGCATCACTTTCGAGAACATAGCCCCCTTTGGCCACTCCTGATGCAATTTGTGCGTAATTGTTACTCAAGTGCGGCAGGTCCTGTCGGGAGAGAATCAGACC
>CAMCYV010000127.1 GCA_945885645.1 Bifidobacterium breve
GAGTATGGCTGGAGTGATGCCAGTGATGCGGGCGCGAATGCCCGGCGCGGCATCAATGAGGACGTTGTCCGCGACATCTCCACCAAAAAAAATGAACCGCAGTGGATGCTCGACCTCCGACTCAAAGGTCTCAAGCTTTTCGAGAAGAAGCCAATGCCGCACTGGGGTTCTGATCTCACCGGAATCCATTTCGACACGATCAAGTACTTTGTGCGCTCGACGGAGAAGCAGGCGACTGATTGGAATGATCTACCCGACGACATCAAGAACACTTACGACCGTCTTGGTATACCTGAAGCTGAGAAGCAACGCCTCGTTGGCGGAGTTGCTGCACAGTACGAGTCGGAAGTTGTGTATCACAAGATCCGCGAGGATCTTGAAGAACTCGGTGTCCTTTTCCTTGACACTGACACCGCCCTGCGCGAGCACGAAGATATATTCAAAGAATATTTTGGCTCCGTGATTCCTGTGGGTGACAACAAGTTCGCTGCCCTGAACACGTCTGTCTGGTCGGGTGGGTCATTCATTTACGTGCCCAAGGGTGTGCATATTGATATTCCGTTACAGGCCTACTTCCGGATCAACACGGAAAACATGGGCCAGTTTGAGCGTACCCTCATAATTGTTGACGAAGGCGCTTACGTTCATTACGTCGAGGGCTGCACCGCACCCATTTATTCCAGTGACTCATTGCACTCAGCTGTCGTCGAGATCATCGTCAAAAAAGGCGGCCGTTGCCGATACACAACAATCCAAAACTGGTCAACGAACGTTTACAACTTGGTAACCAAGCGGGCCATAGCCCATGAAGGCGCAACCATGGAATGGGTCGATGGAAACCTTGGAAGCAAGGTCACCATGAAGTACCCGGCGGTCGTCATGACCGGAGAGCATGCCCGCGGTGAAACACTGTCAATCGCATTTGCTGGCCCAGGTCAGCACCAAGACGCCGGGGCAAAGATGGTGCATGCCGCTCCACACACGTCGTCATCCATCATCAGTAAATCAGTAGCCCGAGGTGGCGGTCGAACAAGTTATCGTGGCTTGGTTCAAGTACTCGAAGGATCACATCATTCCAAGAGCACGGTCAAATGTGACGCGCTTTTGGTTGATGACATCAGCCGCTCTGACACGTACCCCTATGTAGATGTGCGTGAAGACGATGTGCAGATGGGACACGAGGCCACCGTTTCCAAGGTAAGCGAAGATCAACTCTTTTATCTGATGACTCGTGGTCTCAGCGAAGACGAAGCGATGGCAATGATTGTGCGCGGATTTATCGAACCGATTGCTCGTGAACTTCCCATGGAGTACGCAATTGAACTCAACCGTCTCATTGAGCTGCAAATGGAAGGGGCTGTTGGGTGAGAGCCCCCACCGTCGCTCCTGCTACAGACTTAGCCCCTAGGGTTTTTTCGCGATCAATCGAGGATTTTGACGTCCCCGTTGGCCGTGAAGAAGAGTGGCGCTTTGCTCCAATCAGAGAGTTGGCAGACTTTTTCCAGCCAGCCGTCTGGGGGAGCGTTGGCCTTAATGGCGAACATGATGTCACCGTCGAATACGTCGAAATTAGCGACCAACGACTCTCACAAACATGGATGCCAACAGATCGACCCAGCGCTATTGCTCGAGAACAAGCAACTCACGCTGTTCTAGTAACGATTCCTAAGGAGTCGATTCACTCGAATCCAATTGTTGTGAACCTCAAGAACGCTGGTGAGAGCAATTATCTTCACGTTGAAGTTCATGCGGGCCCTTTTTCCAAGTCGCAGGTAGTGCTCATCCATGACACTTCAGGCAATGTCAACGGGTCGATACTCTCGCTTTTGGGCGATCAAGCCGACTTGACCATGCTGTCTGTCATCGACGCGGATGCCGCAGTCATGCAACACCTGCATTGGTTCACGGAAGTTGGTCGTGATGCGCATTTTCTGGGTTTATCGATCACCCTTGGGGGCGGAGTCATTCGAACCGTTCCCACATTGACGTATCGGGCGCCGGGTGGGAAAGCCCAAATGCTCGGGGCTTTTCTATTGACGGGTGACCAGTTTCAGGAGCACCGGATTCTTGTTGACCACACTCAACCGCACTGTGTCAGCAACGTCATTTATAAAGGTGCTCTCAGCGGTGAGGGCGCCCATTCAGTGTGGATCGGAGACGTTCTCGTTAGGCGTGAAGCGATTGGGATTGAAACGTATGAACTCAACCGCAACCTGTTACTCACCGATGGTCCACGTGCTGACTCGGTTCCCAATCTCGAACTAGAAACAGGTGACGTAATTAGCGCGGGACATGCCAGCGCTACAGGCCGATTTGATGACGAGCAACTGTTTTACTTGCAGTCGCGCGGCATTCCTGAGTCAGTTGCACGTCAACTGGTTGTCCGAGGTTTTTTTGTTGACGTCCTCAGCAAAATCGATGACGCAGAATTGAGCGGGTCCCTGATGCGCCGAATTGAATCGAAACTTGGGATCGTGGACCATGAGTAGCCAATTGATGCTCGGCGTCGTGTCCGATGTTCCGATTGGAACAGCACGCCAATTTGAGGTCGACGGGGAGCTGATTGTTGTTGTGAACACCCCGGAGGGAATGTTCGCAATGGAAGATCGTTGCTCCCACTCCGATGTCGCGCTTTCGGAGGGTGAAGTGGATGGGTGCATTATCGAATGCTGGTTACACGGATCCGGATTCGATGTTCGCACCGGTGTTCCCACTTCACTACCCGCGATCACCGCGGTGAAAACCTACCCTGTTACGACCGACATTACAGATCTCGACAGTCCAATTTTTATTACGAAAGGCACGAAGCAATGAGCAAGTTAACTATTACCGACCTACATGCGAGCGTCATCACCGAAGATGGCGACACACCTATTCTCCGTGGCGTGTCCCTGGTTGTTGAATCTGGCACGACGAACGCAATCATGGGACCCAACGGTTCTGGCAAGAGCACGCTGGCCTACGTGATTGCTGGTCACCCCAAGTACACGGTCACTTCCGGGTCAATTGATCTTGATGGCCAAGATGTTCTTGCGATGACAGTGGACGAGCGCGCTCGCGCTGGTCTCTTCTTGGCCATGCAGTACCCGGTTGAGATCCCAGGCGTTTCGGTGTCCAACTTTCTGCGTACTTCAATCACTGCTCTCAAAGGTGAAGCGCCCAAACTCCGAACTTGGACAAAGGACATGAAGGAGGCGATGGCGGACCTTCAGATGGACCCCGCATTTGCCAGCCGTAATGTCAATGAGGGTTTCTCCGGTGGAGAGAAGAAACGCCATGAAATCCTGCAGCTAGGGCTCATGCAGCCCAAGATCGCAATATTGGATGAAACTGACTCGGGGCTCGATGTTGATGCACTCAAGATCGTAAGTGAAGGCGTCAACCGATATAAGGAGTCCAGTAATGCTGGGGTACTGCTGATCACTCACTACACGAGGATTCTCCGTTATATCCAACCTGATGTTGTCCATGTGTTTGTTGACGGCAGGATCGTTGCCACCGGCGGGCCAGAGTTGGCTGACGTACTGGAAGCGGACGGATATGAGACGTATACCGCAGCGGCGCGTGCATAATGTTTAACGTCAAAAAGTTGCGCGCGGATTTCCCCATCCTGTCTCGTACTGTCCGGGGTGTTCCGCTGGTGTACCTCGATAGTGGCGCAACTTCACAAAAGCCTGTTCAAGTCCTCGATGCGGAAAGGTATTTCTACGAGAACTCAAATGCCGCGGTTCACCGCGGAGCCCACGCGCTGGCTGAGGAAGCAACCGATGCTTATGAAGGCGCTCGGCAAACGATAGCCTCGTTCGTCGGAGCTAACGTCGACGAGATTGTCTTCACAAAAAACGCAACCGAGGGAATAAACTTGGTGGCGTATGCATTCTCTAATGCAACAGATAAAGCCCGCCAGGGTATTGACGTTGACCAAAGGTTTGTTCTTAATCCCGGTGATTCAATCGTTGTTACCGAAATGGAACACCACGCGAACCTGGTTCCCTGGCAGGAATTGTGCGCTAAGACAGGTGCGCAGCTCAAGTGGTTTGGCCTCACGGATGACGGTCGGCTCAATCTTGAGCCTGGGGTTATCGACAGTTCTACAAAATTTGTCTCAGTAGTGCACCAGTCCAATCTCCTGGGCACGATCAATCCAGTGCGCGAAATCATGGACATGGCGCACGCTGTTGGAGCCCTCGGCATGGTTGACCTCTGTCAATCCGTGCCCCACATGCCTGTGAATGTTCATGACCTCGGAGCCGATTTTGCAGCGTGGAGTGGTCACAAGATGCTTGGTCCCACAGGCATTGGCATTCTGTGGGGTAAATCGGATCTACTCAATGTAATGCCACCTTTTCTCAGTGGTGGATCCATGATCGAAATGGTGCATATGGATCAGAGCACATACGCGCCTGCTCCGCAACGATTCGAGGCAGGTGTTCCCATGGTGGCTCAGGCGATCGGGCTTGCTCGCGCATGTGACTACCTGACAAACCTCGGTATGCAAAATGTTTTTGAACACGAGCAAGAATTGACGGCGTATACCCTGGAAGAGCTTGCGAAAATTCCAGGTGTTCGGGTCATTGGGCCAAAGGATATGCACGCACGAGGATCTGCGGTTTCCTTCGTCGTTGATGGGATACATCCCCATGACGTGGGTCACTTGATGGACGCCAAGGGAGTTGCGGTGCGGGTGGGGCACCATTGCTGCTGGCCAACCTGCCGTCGATTTGAC
>CAMCYV010000128.1 GCA_945885645.1 Bifidobacterium breve
GCCGGGGCCACTAGGCAGCAGTGAGATTTCCTCTCATGCTGCCGCGCACTCCACTTCGGCAGGAACTACCGCGGGCGGGTTAAATGTGGCGGTTGCGATTAGCTTCCACTCGCCTTGATCATCCTGAAGGAATGTCAGTAGACGTGCATTTTTCTGCGTACCGAGTTCAGTCGAACCGGCAAACACGGTTCCCTCAGTGTCCACTCCCAAAGTCACAATGATGAGATCTCCGTCGCGCGTTACTACGAAATCTGAAAGTTCGGCGGACTTCATTTGTCCTTTGACGTACTCAGCAGATGTGGTGTAACCGGTACCCGCAGCAGATTGACCCTGTGCCTCTGGATGCAGAAGGGGTAACCCATCCCCGGCTATCAATAAATCAAACCAGGTCCGTGCCAATTTCTCGCCAAGTTCGCGATCCTCGTTGCTGGTAGCGACTTCAGCTGAGTCCAACTCAATAGTCTCCTGATTACATACCGCTTGGACAGGAGTGTTGAAGTTGGCATGACTAACGATGAGCCATCGTCCTGCTTCCTCGTCCCAGCGCACAACAGTGAGGCGCGGTGCAAGTTCGTCACTCATCACCATGCTGGCATCAGGAACGGTGGCACCCGGTGTCCGAATTGCATAACGGAGGACCTTGATGTCGTCCCGAGGCTCGGTCACAAAGACATCTGAAATCTCGAACTCGTCGATATCACTCGGGATGTAGTTATCTCTCGTGTAACGCTGACCGGTCGCCCGCTGCAATTGAAACGCTGGGTCTAAGAATGGCTTCACTAATGCAGCCCCTGCTGCTGCATCTTCCGCGGTCACCTCAACAGTTCCTGACGAACTTCCAGTTAGTGAAAGTAGTTCGAACCAGGCATTTGCCAAGGACTCACCGCTGGAGCTGCGATCCCCAAATGAGACCGGGCCACTGGCATCATTTGATGTATCACTCCCGCAGGCGGTTAACAGGAGTGAAGAAACTGCGACTAAGACAAAAACTCGCTTAATGCTCATGCTCTGATTCTATAACGGGTTCAGCGTTCAGTTGCTCGGCAACAATTAAAGTAGAAAACGATATTTGTGAACGGCCTCGCAGCCATAGGGACTCCCACCCTCGCTGAATCTTCTGGCCCAGATAGAGCATCAGGGATGCCTCGCCATTTCGTACTTACTCTTGGAAGCTTGGCTCGCTTTCGTAAGGCGATACTGACTAATGCAGGCGTAACGGGCGACCCACCCCCGGCTATCAATAAATCAAACCAGGTCCGCACCAACGACTTGCCGAGTTCGCGATCCTCGTTGCTGGTAGCGACTTCATCGCGAATGCAATACCCTAAAGAAGTGTCTGACCCATTAACGCTCGCGGATAAACCCCCGAAGTCCCAACTTGTGTTGCTTGCTTTGGTTACCGGTGCGATTGTTTCCAATATTTCACTGAGCGTGGCAAACGTAGCGTTACCTTCGATTGGGCGTGACCTCAATGCGAGTCAGGACCAGCTGACTGCGGTGGCCAACGCATTTGCTTTGGGCCTTGCAGCAACCGTCCTGTATTTTGGCGCGATTGCTGACCGCTACGGTCGCAAGTTGATGTTTATTCTCGGTGCTGTCCTGACAGTGCCTACAGCTTTCCTGTCTGCGTACGCTCCGAACGTTGAAATTCTTATTCTTGGTCGCTTTACATCCGGACTTGCAGCTGCACTTCTTTTCCCAACGACACTTTCTTTGATTTCGAGCCTGTACCGCAATCACGCGAAAGTTACTGCAATTGCATTGTGGTCTGGTATCGGAGGCGGGGTGGCGGCGATTGGTCCCGTGATCGGTGGATGGCTGCTGGAATATTTCTGGTGGGGTTCAGTCTTTTTGATAGCAGTCCCGTTAGTAATCGCAGCATTAATTATGGGACTAATCTCACTGCCCTGGAAATGCGATGAGGATCCCGGAGCTGTAGATCACCTCGGTGGCGTGCTTTCAATGCTGGGGGTTCTCGCGCTCATTTCCGCAATCGTTTTGTCAGCACAGGGAATCGACCCGACATTAATTGCATTATTCGCCGGTTCTATTGTCCTTCTCGCCTTATTCTTTTGGCGACAGGCGAAGGCTCCGCGTCCTTTGGTGTATTTGCCATTACTGAAGGCTCGAACTTTGTGGGTTGCATTCTTATCTAGCGCGATTACTTTCGGGTCACTCATTGGTGCCATGTTTATTGGCCAGCAGTTCACCCAAAATGTTTTGGGTTATACGGCACTTCAAGCAGCACTGGTTGTGGTGCCTAGCTCAATCTGCACCATAATTTTTGGTACTTTGGCAGGCAAACTTGTGGTGCAGCTTGGTAGTCGGTTTGCATTTGCCTGGGGACTGGGTTCGGTGGCATTGGCGTTCACAATCATGCTGCTTAAGTGGACCAACGATGCTTCGCTTCTGTGGGTTTTTACTGCCTACGCGTTCATTGGGATTGGCGTTGGGTTAGCGGCCACCCCGGCTTCTCGAGCATTAATGAGCTCGGTTCCACCCGCCAGGGCTGGCATGGGATCTGCATTTCTTGACCTCACACGAGACTTCGGCGGTGCAGTAATTCAAGCCATCATGGGCGCGCTACTCGCAGTTGCCTACGCAGGATCGATCAGGACACAACTTTCTGCCCTGCCAGCAAGTGAGCAATCAGCTGTGACCAGTGAGTTGACTGACAAACTGACATCTTCTTATTCAAGTGCTGTTGAGGTTTCCCAGGGTTACAGCAGTGCAGTGGCGAAAGAAATTATTGAGGGCGCAGCTATGGCATTTACCGATGGGAAATCGGCTGCGATAGCGGTGGCGCTTGCTCTCACCTTGATTGGTCTTACGGCATCCCTTTTATTCTTCCCTGGAAAGGAAAAAGAAGAGGCGTATTACAAAGAAGTCTTAGAAGGCGCCTCAGCAGAGTAGTCCGCATTAACAACATCAGACCAAGTCGCTTTTGAACCTGAGTAACCGGTGAGAATCGCGAAATAGGTGATCCCGATCGCAGCCACAATTAATACTGCACCAAAGACCTTCAACCACAAGGGTCTATTCCGGTTGAGGGGAACCCCTCGGGCAAAAAGCCAAAACACGACCAATAGAACAAGGAAACCTATTGCGGCAATGGGAAATATATCCCCGTAATTTGCGTGTACTTCGGGCCGGCCTACGCGCTGCGCCAGTTGATTGCCGGAGATTTCTGCGATCACGCTTGCAATAACTCCGACCGTGGCCCCAATCACGGTGGCAGCCCCAAAAAGGCGTAATGCTTTTGGTCGAGCTGCGATTAAAGTCGCACCGATAGCCGAGAGCGGAATAAGCACAACGGCTAGATGCACGATGAGTACATGAACCGGCAAACCAGCAATCAAGTCAAACACAATGTGAAGCCTACTCGTGAACAAGTCCCTTTCCAGTAGACAAAGGGAATGGACACATTCCGACTTTGCTTGCAAGTTGGACACAAATACGGAACGCTGATCATATGGGCAACCTGCTTGACCACGAGAATTCTTCAGCAAAAAATTCAGGCAAGCGTGGCCGGCGCGCACTCTGGTTGGCGGTCGGCGCGGCGGTCATTTGGCTCATGATCGGTAGTTGGGCTGGGCCCTTGGCCGGAAGCCTGTCCGAGGTTCAAGAAAACGATGCCGCAACATTTCTTCCCGCCTCTTCAGAGTCAACCGTGGTCAGTGAAGAACAAGCCCTTTTTGCCGATAACCCCTCCATTCCGATCCTGACCGTAATCACTCACGCGGATCGCTCCCCGCTCACAGAAGCCGATCGAGCACCAATCACAGAATTTCTCACGGGTATTCCGGAATTAACTTTGGTCGACGGCTCACAGGTAAGCACCTACCTGGACTCTGAGCAACTCATTCCTATCCCTTCCGAAGATGGCAAAGCACTACTTGTCAACATCTCCGTCAATGGTGACCTTGGTGGTGAAAGAACACAGGACGGTGAGTTTGTCTTCATTGAGATTACTAACCTGATTCGCGACTACGCGGCTGGATACGACACCCTGCAAATCAATATCACCGGACCCGGCGGTTTCCTTGCTGACCTAATAAAAGTCTTTGGCGCGATAGACAGCGCACTGCTACTAGCAACCGCAATCGTCGTTGCAATCATTTTGATCTTTGTCTATCGCAGCCCCGTGTTGTGGTTGATTCCGTTAGTCTCTGCCGGTTTCGCACTCGCAGTTTCCAGCGGAATTGTTTATGTACTAGCAGACAACGGTGTGCTCGTTCTCAACGGTCAAAGCCAAGGGATTCTGACCGTGTTGGTGTTCGGCGCAGGAACTGACTACTCGTTATTGCTTGTGAGCAGGTACCGTGAGGAACTACACAAATACGCTGTTCACACAGATGCAATAGGTGCAGCAATTAAGGGTACCCGCGCACCCATCATCGCCTCTGCCGCTACAACAGCAATTGGTCTTATGTGTTTACTGCTCAGTGAATTAAACTCAAATAAGTCAACCGGTCCGGTTTCCGCAATCGGTGTCGTTGTTGCAATGTTAATCATGCTGAGTTTCCTCCCCGCACTCCTTACTTTTCCCAGTTTCACCCTTCCCATCTTGGCGTTCATGGTTCCTGCCGTTATCGGGTTTCTCCTCGGTCTCGTTACGGAGATCTCGTTTGGTCCATTTGCAATTGTTGGTGGAGTCGCAGCCCTCATCACGCTGATCCTGTGGATTGTCTTTGGCCTTATGCG
>CAMCYV010000129.1 GCA_945885645.1 Bifidobacterium breve
CTCCCAGGCCGCGCGCAATGCGTCATGACCCTCCAGCCAAACACCCCCGCTGAAGTTCACTCGGCAATCAGGATGGAACCCGGTCAATTGGGTTTCAATGTCCGCCAGGTCAGCTGCTTTGGCGTAGCGGTACATCAGTTGCTCGATATCGAAGCGATCGGGGATTCGTAATCCGTCGAGGCGGGCGCTGCTCATATTTCCTTCTTTCCGTGGTCGAATCGAGTTTCAGTCTTGGCGAACGGCGGTAAGGACCGAGTCCAGGCCCTCAGCGATTTGGCGGGCTGTGAGAAATGGGTCTTGTGCCTTTAGTTCGGTTGAAATAACCTCAATGGAGAAAGTTGAGTCTGCACGGTGTGCATTTCGTTCTCGGAAAAGTCCGACTAGGTCAAACTCCCCCAGTCCTGGGATTCTTCGATTGCGCAAACAATCCTCGCGAAGATCTTCGGGGTATTCGCATCGAAGTGTTCCATCGTTGATCTGTAGTGTTGAAATATATGGCCATAGGTCATCAAGATGGGATAACGGTAAATCATTGCGATACAGGTGCCAGATATCCAGACACATCGAGAGATTAGGTCGATCTGCTAAACGGATTATCGATGCAGCATCGGCTGGGGTTTTCATATTTGTGAATGGCAATGGTTCCAGAACAACATCGACATTCCATTGCGCGAATCGGTCAGCTACCCGACCTGCTCGAAGAGCAGCCTGCGTCTCCGTTTCACTGTAAGGGCCAACAGCCTGCAATCGATCTGGTCGCAAATGCTCGGCCAGCAAGGCTGCAAGATCCTCAAGTGGATCAATTTCCTCGCCCATAACGCGAATGGCCTCGAGTTCGGCAACACGCACACCGGATTGCTCGAGTTTTTCATCCAGTTCAGCGAGGTCATGGGTTTGCAGCCACTGATTCATCCAACGAACACTGAGTCCAACGTCTACGAAACCAGCATCGCGCGCCGCCTCGAAACGCGTTTCCATCGGTACTTCAGGAATGCAGTTGAACGAGAAAGTGAAGTCGGCAATGACCGGGGCGATACTCAGTGAACTAGTTTGCGGCGAGGTCACGAGCAATGCCCTCGTCGATTAGTCTTTGAATTTGGTGGTGAAAGGCTGGAATTTTGCATTCGCGGTCATTGAAGAGGTTTCGCTTATAAAACGATGAGCGTGAAGTTGCGGCGATGTCTTCCCACGTCCAAACATCCTCACCGACAACGATTTTCAGGTGGTCCCAGTGTCGCTGCGTGCGATCTAGGTAATCCTGATCATCAGTTTTGTACCAGAGTTCCCAGGTTTCAAAACGAGTCTTATTGTGTGCGATGGGCACGGCGCGGAAAAGTTGCAGGTGCTCGGGGTTGTTGTTAAACACCGATGTCGGGAAGATCGTGTAATGGCAGATCGCCACCGATTGGTGATCCTGCGTCTCTTGCAATCGTGACAGTGTGCCCTTGAGCGGCACAACCATCATGGAGTGTCGTTCGAACTCAAAAATGCGCATCTCACGACCATCTTTTACATCTTGCGGTGGAATATGGTGCAGTGCTTGCGCGTGATAAAATTCGTTGAATGCGTCGACGACTACTTTCCAGTTGACATCAACATCCCATGTGATTTTCTCACGAAGGTACATGTCTTCCATGTGATACGCACCAAGGTCCGCGATGATGTCTTCGCCGAGGTACTCCATCAGTGGCGGTGCAACTCCGGGGCCAGCGAGCACGCCCCAAACCCAACCGGCCCATTCTGCAACTTCGATCTTGGGTGCTGCCAAGTCACGAAGTTCTTCGGGGTCAAAATCTTCGCTGTCGGGGACGCCGATTACTGTGCCATCAAAGTCATAAGCCCAGCCATGCCATGCACACTTGAATCGACGTGCACACTCGCCCGATTCGCGCACAATGCGAGCGCCTCGATGCTGACACACATTGTGGAAACCAGTTACCGAGCCGTCATTTTTGCGGGTAATAACAACCGTCTCACCCTGTCCCTCCCAGACGACATGGTCGCCGGCGTTCACGAGTTCTTCGGACCTGCAGAGAATTTGCCAACTGTTGTTCAGAACGTATTTGCGCTCGAGTTCAAATCGATACGGATCGGTGTACCAATCGGCGGGAATAGTCTCGGACTTTCCTGGAGTATTGGGGATCTCCGGCGCAAATCGAATTGGGGCATCACCGCGAGTGGGTGGGGTGAATATGGTCATGAGCCGTTCCTTTCACAGCGAGCGAAGCCCTAACCCTACACTTGTCTAGACAACTTCCACAAGTGTTTAAGGGAATCAACTTCTAGGAATTCGAGCTAAATATCGAGGACCAGTCGGTCACCCTTGCAGCGTGAGACGCAGGGCATCATGTAGATACCTTCCTCACGATCCTCCTCGGAGAGGATCGAGTCTCGGTGGGCGATTTCTCCCGAGATCACCTTGGTCTCGCAGGTTCCGCAGACTCCCTCGGTGCACGAGGTCATCACGGGCACTCCATTATCAATGAGTACCTCGACAATGCTCCGGTCGCGAGGAATCACAAACTCCGCTCCAGAACTGTTCAACACGACGGTGAATTCGTGGTCACCCGAATCACCCGTGGTGTCGATCGGTTTAGCGGAAAAGCGTTCAACGTAGGGAGTTGGCCGGCCAAGTCGTTCGCAGGCTTGTTCAACAGCCGAAATGAGTGGCTCGGGGCCACAGCAGTACACCGCGGTATCTGGTGCCGCTTTGCTCAAAATGTCATCGAGTGGTAGCAGTCCCTTTTCGTCTTGCGGCCATATAACAACACCGAGTGCTTCAAGGCGATCCCGAAAAGCCATTGAATTTCGGGTGCGGCCACCGTAATAAAACGTCCACGGCGCGTCTTTGTCGAAAATAACTTGGCCGAGCATCGGGACCATTGGTGTTACTCCAACACCACCTGCAATGAAAAGATAGGAAGGCGCATCAACCAATGGAAAATGGTTGCGGGGTCCACGTGTGCGAACGTGGTCTCCAACATTGATGTTGTCATGAACAAATGAAGATCCACCGCGACCATCGGGCTCACGCAGTACAGCAATCCGCCACGTGTCGGCGCCAAAATGACTACACAATGAGTACTGACGTTCAATCCCGTTGCCGAGTTGTACATCGATATGGGCACCGGGTTCCCAACTGGGAAGCTTCTCACCGCTAGGAGCGCCTACCCGGATCGAAACAACGCCATCGGCTTCTTCAACCCGCTCGATGACAACCAGATCTCGGTACTCCTCATAAACATAAGACATGCCTTCAGGGTATCGGAGCCCGCGAACCACGCAACAATTACCACCGTGCTGGTGTTGGCCAAATCGGTGCTACGAAACACAACATCGCCTGTACTCGCAAAGGAGTGCAGGCGATGTTGTTAGTTAACTACTAGAACGCAGCCGAACCACCATCAACGTTGTAAGTGGCGCCGGTCATGCCGTTACCCAATGGACCAGCGAGGAGAACCGCCATGCCGGCAACCTGCTCAACGGTTTGCAATTCCTTGGTGAGGCAATCATTAGCGAAGTCCTCAAGGAATGCTTCGTAAGTGATGCCCGATGCTGCGGCAACCTGTGCACCTGCATCTTTCATCAGTTCCGTCTCAATCGGGCCGGGACAGATTGCGTTGCACGTGACACCACTTGTGCCGTACTCCACCGCGGTCGCCTTTGAGAGGCCGATCATGGCGTGCTTGCCGGCGATGTAGTGACTCACGGCAACCTTTGAAGCGACCTTGCCTTCGATCGAAGCGATGTTGATGATCCGACCGTAACCGGCAGGCAACATGTACTTCAGTGCGCGACGAGTGCCCCAAAATGCAGTGCTGGCATTCCACTCAAGACCCTTGAGCCATGCTTCGTCGCTGAGATCCCCAATGAGCGCCCAACCATCGGAGCCACCGGCGCAGTTGACCATGATGTCAAGCTTGCCGAACTTCTCGACCGCATAGTCCACGAGTGCGTCGACTTCAGTGCGCACGAGTGCATCGCATTTTTTGAAGAGTGCGCGATCGCCAGCTTTCAGGCGCTCTAACGCGTAGGCACCCTTTTCTTCGGAACGGTTACCTAAAACAACGGATGCACCTTCAGCGATAAATGCTTCGGCGATTCCAAATCCAATGCCGGTGCTTCCGGCGGTAATTACCGCTACGCGGCCTTCAAGACTGCCACCCATGAACTTCTCCTGCTTCTCGCGGACAGCCGGTCGGCTGTCACTGTTTTATTTCTCAGTTATCGGGGCTTCATCTCACACCACTTACCAGCGTCTGTCAACGTAACCTGGGAAGTCGAGATGTAACCGATATCTGACTAATTTGTGATAACGCGGGGAAGAACGGCCTTACTGAAGTCTCCACCGTAAACCGCCTCGGCACCTTCATGCATGAGTCGGTTGATGGTCCGGTGAACGTATTGCACGCCTGGCTCATTACGGCCGAAAATCTGGGTTTTACCGCCCGTTACAGCGACTCCCTTTTGCACCCCAAAGCCGGTGATGTAATCCTCGTCGTAGGTGACGTCATAGAACCAATCGCGCATGACTGCAAGTTCATGCTGCTCACGTTCATCATTTGTAATGGGAGTGCGAACCAAAATCCGCTGCTCGGTCATTGACTCGGTCACTTTGGTTGTCGGCAATGGGAAAGCAACAGCCATCCGTTGACGCCAACCGCC
>CAMCYV010000130.1 GCA_945885645.1 Bifidobacterium breve
TGTCACCGTGCCCGTGTCCGTGTCAATTTTCCCAAATGACATCAGGCGTTGGCCGCGTTCATGGGCCGAGCGTTCACTCAATATTGTTGATTGGGAAGTACTCGACGCCGGTGGGCACTTTGGTTCATGGGAACAACCCGAGCTGTTTATCAACTCGGTTCGCCGCTCCCTCGGCTAAACACCCCAATCGGTGACTCCTGAACGCAGAAAGTTACCTATTCAGAAGGCCCTCGACTTTTCGCGTGAATTAAGTGAATTAAATGGTGGTGCCTCGCGAAAGTGAATAGGAAGTAATCTCCTCGTCACTTGCCGCCGGGATCTTCAGGACTGCGCCAAAAGCTTGTGAGGCAATCATGAAAAGGCTCCATAGGGTCAATTCGACAATTTCGGGCTCGGTGAACTCTTCGCGAAGTACCGTGAAAACCTCATCATCGATATCCCTTGGGTCTTTTGCTAGCAGCATTGCGTAGGCAACCGCCAATGATTCTCGTGGATTTACATATTCATCTTTAACGGGAGCAAGTGACGCGCAGAATTGACATCCGACCTCGGGGGCCATGGAACGTCGGATTTCTTCTTTAATTTCTGGTTCGATGAGGCCATCAAAACGTAGTTCGCATTCAAGGTCCCACCACTTAGCCATTGCACCAGGGCAGTGGCTCATCACCTGTTCGAAAACATTTCCAGGTTGCCCTGACGGGCTTATTCTGCTTTGTGTAAACCGCGCTGGAATTGTCATGGTTCTCGTGCACCTTCCGATCGGAGTTTCGCGTGAGTATTTTCAATGAAATCACGCTATCAAGAAATTTGAAGTATTGTTGAGGAATGCAATTTTCCCTCAACTCTCGAGTAACACAATGTTGAAAGTAATTTCTTGCCTGCCGTGAGCGTGGCCACTTTGGTGAAGTTTTGGGCTCCGTGGTGCGGATCCTGCCGTTTGTATAACCCCGCAATAAATCGGCTTGTAGTTAATCATTCAGAGATCATCGAGCTCATTGATATTGACGTGTCACAACAACCAGAAATTGCCGAGCAAAGGGGGGTTTTGTCTTTACCGACGCTAATCCTTGAGGTTGCCGGCGAAGAAGTGCTCCGACTGACCGGTCTCATGCCATACGAAAAACTGGAAGAGGCCGTTCTCGCAGCATTGCCCTAATCGGTTGGGCTGAAAACAAAGGGCAATGAAGCTTCCTCGGAATTAAACTTTTTCGTTAAAAGAGAGCCGCGGCGAGATCACGATACTGGCGGAGTGGAAATTCAGGCGAATCACCGTTGAGTACCTGCAAGCAAACTGAACTTGCGCCCGCTGCTAAATGTTCATCAACGCGTTCGACGATGGCATCTACGTCACCCCACGCAATGATTGCGTCTACTAGCCGGTCACTTCCCCCATTTTTTATTTCATCATCATCGAACCCGAGACGATTCAAGTTACTCGTGTAGTTAGGCAAGCTCAGGTAGAGCTCCATATGATTTCGCGCGATAGCGCGGGCAATGCGTGGGTCGCTTTCAAGTACTACGCCCTGCTCAGGAATAAGTAGCGCTTCTTGGCCCATCGTTTCGCGAGCGAGCACCGTGTATTCAACCGGTACAAAATACGGGTGCGCGCCCGATGAACGCTCCGCCGCTAACTGGAGCATGCGCGGACCAAGCGCAGCGAGAATAAGGTTCTCTATCGGAACGCCGGGTTGCTGCTCTGCCAGTTCATCCAAGTAATGAACCATACGACTATAAGGGCGTTCATAGATTTGATTAGTTGCCTCGACCATGGGGCCGTGGCTTGCGCCGAGGCCAAGTAAAAATCGGCCTGGGTGCACCCGATCAAGGGTGTTGTATGCCATCGCGGTTTGAGTCGCGGTCGAGTGCCAAATACTAAGGACGCCGCTAGCAATCGTGAGTGTGTTTGTGGCGTCCAGAAGATCACCGAACAAACTCGGCACACCATCCTCGAACCCAGCAGAGAGCCACAAACTTTCATAGCCGAGTGCTTCTATCTCGGCTGCCACTTCGCAGGCTTCAGTTCTGCGCGAGTGATCCAGCCAATTTCCTCTGCCCCAGACACCTACCGGTCGATTCGTCATCCCTGAACTCTACAGCGGCTGTGCTTGTCTGGTCATGCGCGTTATTGGAGCGGGTAGCTCCTCACTTCGCTGAAGCAACCAATACAGGGATTAGCCGATCAGTCTTCCCTGCATACTCGTTATAGGACGGATACACCTCGACAGCTCGCTGCCACCACTCATCCCGTTCAGTCCCGTGAACCTCACGCACTATGTAATCAAAGGGCTCTGGGCCATCTTGAATCATGATGTTGGGGTCTTCCATCAGATTGAGGTACCAGCCAGGGTTCTTGTTGCTCCCGCCATCGCTAGCAACAAGTGCGTACTCGCCACCGTGCTCGACACGCATAAGCCCAATTTTCCGAACTTTGCCACTTTTGGCACCCATCATGGTGACGATCGTGATCGGTATTCCGGTATCGAGCAGTGTGTTGGCTTCCTTACCCCCTGAAGCTTCATAGGTTGCTACTTGGTCGGCAACCCATTGAGCTGTACTTGGTTCGTAATCACCTTTGATTGGCATGTTATTCCCCTTAATTCACCGTCATTCTACGACATTCGCTAAGACAGATCTTGGGCATTAAAGATTCAATAGTCAAAGAATTCATGCGACCGCCTGAGAGGCCAACCTTGTGCGATCCTGTTGACCAACAACACTCAACGCGGATTGTGAGTTGGCCTAAAGACTGCTGGCAAGAACAATCGCGATGATCAACATGACTACGCCACCAATTCGATAGACCATGGTCATTGATGGTCTGTTGTACCAGCGCGCGTCACCTTCTTTTGGTTCCCGTGCAAATAATCCGATGAGGGCGAGCGCAAAACCCGGTACCGCCATCCAAAGAAAGGACAATTGTGCAAAGTCAGGAACATCACCTAAGCGATTGCTCAAGATTGCAGTAACGATTAAACCGAACGCAAGCAAGACAACGAATAAGGGCACACCTTCAGGTATCACCTGCCACAATGCCGGGAAATTCTTGAAACGATGCGCGAGCATTGATAGCAACGGGGGCAGTAGGAATAACAGGGCTGCAACCCATAATTGCCACACATTGCCAACGAAGGCCGCAGAGATAAACAAGAACACCCCGGTGCGAACTAAGGCCGACGACACTTGTTGGGTGACGCCCGGACCTTGGACATTGGTAGGTGACAGCGCAACCATCCGCGCCGGCACCTTGCGAGCTGCGGCCTGCTCGAGCAAGACTTTCGCAACCAAAGCAATCAGCGCAACCAATCCAAGAAGTCTCGCTTGATCGACAATGGGGAAGTCGAGAGCACCCAAATCGGGTAGTGCCGAAACTATCGCAATAGTGATCCAGGCGCCGATCAGTGGAACCACAAACAAATCGGTGAGGCGCTCCCATGACGCAGCTGGCCCCTTTCTCCAGCGGCGACGGATATCGCGGAAACTCCCGGCGATCAACCCCGGGCCCACCATGATCAAACCAACGCCGATCAAGGTGCGCACACTGGATGCATTGACTATTCCCCCGGCTAACGCAACTGACACAGCAAATGCAAGCGCTCCGATCAACCCGGCGAACGCATCAAAGACACCAATAACGAGAAGTGGGATCATCAGTGCAAGGATCGCCGGTTCCGCCCGACCGCCAACACTAACGGCGGCAAAAATACCCAGCAGTAACGCTGCCAATGGCAAGAGCAGGCTGAATCCTCCGGTGAAGGCGCGAACCGGTGCTGCATCGCTCAAGGTTCGACTCAGTAGTGGGCTGAATTTGGCTACCGAGCCACTAGCCCCGGCAATTGCTAAAACCGCACCCGCTCGTACCGGCAGCTCCGGCACATCAATTTCGTCAAAGTCGTCGATTCGACTGCGGACCGCGGTATCGATGCTTTCTCCACTCATACCTTTTTCAACACCTGCAATATCAATCCGACGTCCAATCCCACCACCGCCAATTCCTGCACCAGCACCTGCGACCGTCGCAATTGTCAGTGCCGCAACAGAAATCGCGGCCACCGCAGCTGGTGCATCAAGTGGCACAACCACTGGGTACGCAGGAACTTTGGGATTACTTGAAATTACTGGGATCTCCAACCCCTCAGTTGAAACATTCGAGGTGACCGCAGACAACGTGCCGTCCTCTGAAATTGAAATAGCTGTTGCGAGTTCGGTGGGTGCTCCGGTTACGTCAACCGCCTGCAGAACAACAGTGTGTTCGCCAGGTGGTAGGTCACTCGGCAAGGTCGCGGACATCGATAAGTTGCCGTCGGCATCAGCGGTAGCTTCACCGATAACTTGCGGGGAAGAAAACACCAACAGTATGGCGCGACTCCTCGGTAGCAAACCACTTGCTGTTGCGTTAATCGATGAGCCACTGACCTGAGCACCGATTTCGGCTGCAATTTCTATGGATAAAACGGCTGTAACTGCGTTTTCTAGTTCAACGCCAACTTCTTCCCCAGTAGCCGCGCCTTCCTCTTCCTCGGTAAGCGCCTCTTCATCTTCATCCGTAAACGCGTCCTCATCTTCATCCGTAAACGCGTCCTCATCTTCATCCGTAAACGCGTCCTCATCTTCATCCGTAAACGCGTCCTC